>JAKONL010000042.1 GCA_022701965.1 Burkholderiaceae bacterium
AGCAGGCGCGGCAGACCCCCGGTCAGGTTCCGCCACAGGCCACCGAACTGGCCGCGCTCGGGGCCAAGCTGCAGTCGATGCGCCAGAACTGGAAGTCCGCCGCCCTCGATTTCGACGCCCTGGCCGACGATGCAGACGACCACCGCACGCTGGAAAGCATGCGCTGGTCGCTGCGGCTGAACAACCTCAAGATCTTCAATTCCGAGATGGCGCCGGACATCGTCCACGGCGCGCTCCAGCTCGTCGGCATGGCGGGCTATGCCAACGAAGGGCGCTTCAGCATGGGCCGCGCCTACCGGGATTCGCTGTCGGCGGCACTGATGATCTCGAATTCCCGCCTGCGGGCGGCCAACGCCTCCACCTTGCTCATGGTCAAGAAAGTTTGAACGACATGGATCTCCACCTCGCCAACGACGTGCGCGACGCGTCCCCCATCGCCGACATCGCCTCCAGCGAATCAGCGCCCTTCATCGACCGGCTGCTCGCCGCGGGCCTCCTGATCGCCACCGAGGCTCGGGGCGTCTACGGCCGGGGCGCCGTGTTCCAGGACATCGTCGAACGCTTCGACGCCCTGGTCATGGGCCTCGAGGGCGCCTCCGACGCACAGCGGCTGTCGTTCCCGCCGGTCGTGGCGCGCGGACTGATCGAGCGCATGGGTTACCTCGAGAGCTTTCCTCAGCTAATCGGCAGCGTCCACGGCTTCCGCGGCACGGACGCGCAGGCCCGCGACATGGCCGCCAAGGCGGGCGCCGGCGAGCGCTGGGAGGAGGTGCTGGAACCCAGCGACGTCATGCTGCTGCCGGCGGCCCGCTATCCGGTCTACCCGACCTTCAGCGGGCTGCTCCCGGACCGCCGGCGCGTCGTGACGGTACGCGGCTGGTGCTATCGCCACGAACCTTCCGACGAGCCGACCCGACTTCAGTCGTTCCAGATGCGCGAACTGATCTGCGCGGGCAGCCCCGATCAGGTCGAGCGCTGGCGCGACGAATGGCTCGAGCGCAGCCTGGTGCTGCTGCGCGAGTTGGGCCTGCCGGCTGAGAGCGACGTGGCGAACGACCCGTTCTTCGGCCGCGCGGGGCGGCTGCTGAGCGCGACGCAGCGCGAGCAGAAGCTGAAGTTCGAGATCCTGTGCGCCGTCAACGCCGGCAAGGCGCCGACGGCGATCTGCTCGTTCAACTGGCATCAGCAGCATTTCTCGGCCAAGTACCGCATCCGTCAATCCAACGGCGACACGGCCCACACCGCGTGCCTCGGGTTCGGACTGGAGCGCATCGCGCTGGCCCTGCTGGCCACGCACGGGCTCGCGGTCGACCGGTGGCCCGAGGCCGTGCGTGCCCGGCTGTGGGGTTGATTGATCTGCCACCGTCAGCCAGGAAATACAAGAACAGTTATGTTAATTGTCTGATTCCAGTGGCCGATCGGATCGACCCCTGCCTCAATCCCCGCGCTTGAATCCGGTCAGCATCGCGACGACCAGGTTCTCGCGATGGCGCAGGCTGGAGAAGACGACGCCGGCCACGTGCAGCGCGACGAGTCCGACGAGGCTCCACGCGAGCGTGCGGTGGGTCCACTCGAGCCATGCCAGACCCCAGAACGCATCCAGCGTGTACATCCACCCGGTGACGCCGACACCCGCCACCATCGCGAGCAACGCGACGATCATCCAGCCACCCAGCGGGTTGTGGCCCAGGTGGCGCGGCTCGGCGTGCCGGACCACTGCCATCGCGTAGTCCCGGACGGCCCCGGGACGCCTGACGAATTCCGAGAAGCGTGCGTACGGCGTGCCGACGAAACCCCAGACGCTCCGCAGCACGACCACCGCCAGCGCCGCGTAGCCGGCCCACTCGTGGCGCTTCAGTTCCTCCTCGCCGCTGAACCATGCGACGGCGATCGCCGCCGCGAGGCTCCAGTGCAGCACGCGCACCGGCCGATCCCACACGCGGACGATCCGACGCGGGGATGGCGGCGGCGACGTCTCAGTCACCCTGCTTGACCCGACCGACCATCTCGAAGCTCTTCGGATGGAAGAATGCCTCGGTGCGCTGGCCCTTGTCGTCGAAGCCATAGACCTCGTAGCAGCCGTTGAAATTCTTGACCTGACGCACCTTCCAGCCCTCGCCGGACAGCTTGCGCTGCAGTTCCATCTGCGGGCGCATCTCTTCCTTGACGACCGCCTCGCAACGCACCTTGTCGTGGTCGACATAGGGCTGTGGCGGTTGCTGCTGCGCGGCGGCGTCGAAGGAAAAGCCCAGGACGGCCACGAGGGCCAGGAAAATCGATGTCTTGTTCATGATGCGGAAAAGAAAAGCGCTCCGCACATTCGACCCGGCGTCAGACGTCGAGCCACATGCGCAGCAGGTTGTGATAGGTGCTCGTCAGGCCGATGCAGGCCGGGTCGGTCTCGCCCAGGCGCGTGCGCAGGTCGCGCAGGTGGTTGTCCATGTCGAAGAGCAGGCGCCGCTGCTCGTCGCTGCGCACCATGCTCTGGATCCAGAAGTAGCTCGCCACGCGCTG
>JAKONL010000043.1 GCA_022701965.1 Burkholderiaceae bacterium
CGGAGCCGAGCTCGCCGTCCAGGATCATGCGTTCAATCTCGGCCTGCACCAGTTGGGTGAGCGAACTGCGCTGGAGTTGGGCGATGGCGGGATGGGAGGAAACGGGCTTTGCCATGGGGAGTCGATCTGGGTCGGATTGCCGATTGTCTACGATCTACGAAAGACAATTGACGATCTTTCGAAGCGGGCCCCGATTTTGCTTGAGCGTTGTGTCACGAAGATGTCGTCTCGTGTCGCCACAGTTCCCCTCTTTCGAAATCAGGAGTCCTCGTTCATGACGTACGCGAAATCTCTGGTGGCCGCCTTCGTCGGCCTGGCCTGTGCGACCGGCGCGCTCGCGCAGAAGACCCAGCTGACGGTCTACACCGCGCTGGAGACCGACCAGCTCAAGGCCTATCAGGAGGCCTTCAACAAGGTCAACCCGAACATCGAGATCAAGTGGGTGCGCGATTCGACCGGCGTGGTCACGGCCAAGCTGCTGGCCGAGAAGGCCAACCCGCAGGCCGACGTCATCATGGGCGTGGCCGCGACCAGCCTGGCGCTCTTCGACCGCAACGGCATGCTCGAGCCCTATGCGCCGCTGAACCTCGACGCGATCATGACCCAGTACCGCGACAGGAAGAGCCCGCCGGCCTGGTTCGGCATGGACGTCTTCGGCGCGGTGGTGTGCTTCAACACCGTGGAGGCGAAGAAGAAGAACATCCCGATCCCGACCACCTGGAAGGACCTGACGAAGCCGGAATTCAAGGGGCAGGTCGTGATGCCGAACCCGGCGTCGTCGGGCACCGGCTACCTCGACGTCGTGTCGTGGCTGCAGCTCTGGGGCGACGACGGCGGCAAGGGCGGCGGCTGGAAGTACATGGACGCGCTGCACGAGAACATCGGCCAGTACACGCACTCGGGGTCCAAGCCCTGCAACATGGCCGCGGCCGGCGAGTACGTGGCGGGTGTCTCGTTCGAGTACCGCGGCCACACCAACAAGGCCAAGGGCGCGCCGATCGAACTCGTGTTCCCGAAGGAAGGACTCGGCTGGGATCTCGAAGGCTTCGCGATCTACAAGGGCACGAAGAAACTCGACGCCGCGAAGAAGCTCGCCGACTGGGCGTCGTCGAAGGACGCGATGATCCTCTACGGCAGGAACTTCGCCATCACCGCACAGCCGGGCGTCGCGCCGAAGCTGGCGAACATTCCCGACGACTACGAGTCGCGCCTGATCAAGCTCGACTTCGACAAGGCCGCCGCCGGGCGCGAGCGCACGCTGGCCGAGTGGTCCAGGCGCTACGACGCGAAGAGCGAGAAGCGCTGAGCACGCGCACCGTCCGGCCCGCACCATGACCCACTCGAGCGACGCACCGCACCCCGATCCGTACCTGCGGCTCAGGGGCATCCGCAAGAACTTCGGCAATTTCCTGGCGCTCGACGACATCGACCTGTCGATCGGGCGGGGCGAGTTCGTCTGCTTCCTCGGCCCGTCTGGCTGCGGCAAGACCACGCTGCTGCGGATCATCGCGGGCCTGGAGACGCAGACCGCCGGCACGATCGTGCAGGACGGCCGCGACGTCTCGCTGCTGCCGCCGGCCGGACGCGACTACGGGATCATGTTCCAGTCCTACGCGCTGTTTCCCAACCTCAGCGTGGCCGACAACGTCGCCTACGGCCTGGTGAACCGCAGGCTATCGAAGGCGCAGGTGAAGCCCCGCGTCGACGAACTCTTGCAGCTGGTCGGCCTGCCGGGCAGCGCGGCAAGGTTTCCTTCGCAGATGTCCGGCGGCCAGCAGCAGCGCATCGCGCTGGCGCGGGCGCTCGCGACCTCGCCGGGGCTGCTGCTGCTCGACGAACCGCTGTCGGCGCTGGACGCGATCGTGCGCGTGCATCTGCGCAACGAGATCCGCTCGCTGCAGCGCAAGCTCGGCGTGACGACCGTCATGGTCACGCACGACCAGGAGGAGGCGCTGTCGGTGGCCGACCGCATCGTGGTGATGAACCACGGCGCGATCGAGCAGGTCGGCACGCCGATGCAGATCTACCGCGAACCCGCTTCGCCCTTCGTGGCCGACTTCGTCGGCAAGGTGAACCGGCTCGCGGCCGTCGCCGAGGGCGACCACTGGTTCCGCTGCGGCGACATGCGGCTGCGCAGCACGCCCGGCACGGGGTCCGACTTCCGGCCCGGCCGGGAGGTCTCGCTCTATCTCCGTCCCGAAGACCGCGTGGTCGACGGCGTGCGCGACGACGATCCGATGCGCTGCACGGGCACGGTGCGCAACGTCGAATTCCTCGGCGGCAACTGCCTGGCCGAGGTCGATGTGCACGGCATCCCCGGTCAGCCGATCCAGCTGCAGTTCTCGCTCAACCAGATGGACGAGTTCGACGTGCGGCGGGGCAACGCGCTGCGCTTCGCGTTGCGCGCCGACCGGCTGCGGGTGTTTCCCGCCGCGGCCGCCTGACGCATGGACGCCGTCGTCAAGGCGCCGCCGCTGCGGCAGCGCGTGCATCCGGACGATCGCATCGCGCACCTCGGGCTGCTGTGCGTCGTCGCGCTGCTGCTCGTCGGGCTGGTGCTGCCCCTGCTGCTGATATTGTCCAAGGCGCTCGAAGGCAGCGACGGCGCGGCCGGCTTCGATGCCTTCGCGGCCTACCTCGTGTCGCCCGCGCTGCTCCAGAGCCTGTGGCACAGCGTCTGGGTGTCGCTGCTGGTGACCGCCATCGTGGTGCCGCTGGCCTTCGCCTTCGCCTATGCGCTCACGCGCAGCTGCATGCCGTTCAAGGGGCTGTTCCGCACCATCACGCTGATTCCGCTGCTGGCGCCGTCGCTGCTCTCCGCCATCTCGCTGATCTACTGGTTCGGCAACCAGGGCATCGCGAAGGAATTCTGGCGCGCGCTGGGCTTCGAAAGCATCTACGGGCCGTCGGGCATCGTGCTGGCCGAATGCTTCGCGGCGTTTCCTCACACGCTGATGATCCTGGTCACCGCGCTCACGCTGGCCGACGCGCGCCTCTACGAAGCTGCCGACGCGATGGGCACGCGCACGCTGCGCAAGTTCCTCACGATCACGCTGCCCGGGGCCAAGTACGGGCTCATCTCCGCGGCGCTGGTCACCTTCACGCTCGTCATCACCGATTTCGGCGTCCCGAAGGTGGTCGGCGGCAATTTCAACGTGCTCGCCACCGACGTCTTCAAGCTGGTGATCGGCCAGCAGGATTTCCAGCGCGGCGCGGTGGTGGCGCTGCTGCTGCTGACGCCGGCGGCCTTCACCTTCGCGATCGACTATCTCGTCCAGCGCAAACAGACCGCCACGCTCAGCGCGCGCGCCGTGGCGCTGGTGCCGAAGCCATCCGCCGGCTTCGACGCAGCGATGACGCTGTATTGCAGCGTCATCGCTGCGCTCATGCTCGGCATGTTCCTGATGGCGGTGTTCGCGTCGTTCGCGACGCTGTGGCCCTACAACCTGACGCCGAGCTTCGTCCACTACGTCTCGGGGCTGGTCGATGCGGAGCTCGGCGACGCGATGCTCAACAGCCTCACGCTCGCGGGCTGTACGGCGGTCTTCGGCACGGTGATCGTCTTCATCGGGGCCTACCTGCTGGAGAAGACGCGCGGCCTGGACGGCGCGCGTCCGCTGATCCGCCTGATGGCGATGCTGCCGATGGCGGTGCCCGGCCTGGTGCTGGGCCTGGGCTACATCTTCTTCTTCAACGCGCCGGGCAACCCGTTGAACTTCATGTACCAGACGACCGCATTGCTGGTGCTGTGCACCATCGTCCACTTCTACACGACCGGCCACCTGACGATGGTGACCGCGCTGAAGTCGATCGATCCGGAATTCGAGGCCGTCTCGGCGTCGCTCAAGGTGCCGTTCTACAAGACCTTCTGGCGCGTGACGCTGCCGATCTGCCTGCCCACGCTGCTCGACGTCTCGCGCTATTTCTTCATCAACGCGATGACGACGATCTCCGCGGTCGTCTTCCTCTACTCGCCCGACACCAAGGTCGCGGCGGTGGCGATCCTGAATCTGGACGAGGCCGGCGAGAGCGGTGCGGCCGCGGCGATGGCCGTGCTGATCGCGGCGACGTCGACGGTCGTCACCTTGCTCTACATGGCGCTGGGCAGGCTGGTGGAGCGCCGCACGCAACGCTGGCGCTCGCCGGCCCGATGACCCGCACGAACATGACAAGCAATTTCGATCTCATCGTGGTGGGCGCCGGCATCGTCGGCCTCGCGCACGCCTACACCGCGGCGAAACGCGGCCTCTCGGTCTGCGTGGTGGAGCGCGACGCGGCATGCGTGGGCGCGTCGATCCGCAACTTCGGCTTCATCACGGTCACGGGCCAGGGCGCCGGCGACACCTGGCGGCGCGCCCGGCGCGCGCGGGAGGTGTGGGGCGAGGTCGCTCCCAGGGCCGGCATCGAGGCGATCCATCACGGCCTGTGGCTGACCGCGTTCCGGCCGAAGGCGCGAGACGTGCTGGAAGCGTTCATGGCCACGCCGATGGCCGAGGGCTGCGAGCTGCTGGACGTCGCCGAGGCCGCCTCGCGCGCACCGCAGCTGCGCCTCGACGCGGCGCAGGCCGTGCTCTACAGCCCGCACGAGATGCGCGTCGAGTCGCGCACGGCGATCGGGCTGCTCGCGAGGTGGCTGGCCGAGTCGATGGGCGTCGTGTTCCGCTTCGGCGAAGCGGTGCTCGAGGTGGCGACGCCCCGGGTGCGGACCTCGCGCGCGACGCTGCACGCCGAGCGCGTCGTGGTGTGCACCAACACCGATCTCCATGGCCTCTTCGCCGACCGGCTCGCGCCCCACGCGCTGCAGCTGTGCCAGCTCCAGATGCTGCGCGTGCGGCCGCAGGCGGGCTTCAGGCTGCCGGGTTCGGTGATGGCCGACCTGAGCCTCGTGCGCTACCACGGCTACAGCAGGCTGCCCGCCGCGGCGCCGCTGCTCGCGCAGATGCAGCGGGAGGAGGGCGAATCGCTGGCCCACGGCATCCACCTGATCGTGGTGCAGAGTGCCGACGGCTCGCTCGTGGTGGGCGACTCGCACCATTACGGCGCGGCGATGGAGCCTTTCGCCGACCAGCGCGTGGACGAACTCATCCTGCGGCACCTGCGCGAGACGCTGAGGCTCGAGGAGGCGACGGTGACGCAGCGCTGGGTCGGCATCTATCCGTCCTCGGCCAGCACCGACTGCCTCATCGACCGGCCCGACGACGCCACCCGACTGGTGCTGGTCACCAGCGGCACCGGCGCCAGCACCGCCTTCGGCATCGCCGAGGACGTGTTCGACGCCTGGTGAGGCACCACGCCGATCCCTTCCATTCCAGGACCGACCCATGACCCATCCTCAACCCACCCGTCTCTCGGCCGTCGTCTTCGACTGGGCCGGCACCATCCTCGACTTCGGCTCCTGCGCGCCGATGGGGGCCTTCGTGAGGCTGTTCGAGAAGTTCGGCGTGGCGCTGACCATCGACGAGGCGCGCGGACCGATGGGGATGGCGAAGTGGGACCACATCCACGCCCTGGGCCGGCTGCCCGGCGTCGCGGCGCAGTGGAAGGCGCGGCACGGCCAGCCGTTCACCGACGCGGACGTCGACCACCTCTACGAGGTCTTCACGCCGATGAACGCCGCCGTTGTCG
>JAKONL010000044.1 GCA_022701965.1 Burkholderiaceae bacterium
CCGAGGTCGATCAGCCAGTCGGCCTCGGCGATGACGTCCAGGTCGTGCTCGATCACCACCACGCTGTGCCCGCCGTTGACCAGCCGGTGCAGCACGTGGATCAGCTTCTCCACGTCGGCCATGTGCAGGCCGACCGTCGGCTCGTCGAGCACGTAGAGCGTGTGCGGCGGCTTCTGGCCGCGGCGCGTGACGTCGTCGCGCACCTTGCTCAGTTCGGTCACCAGCTTGATGCGTTGCGCCTCGCCGCCCGAGAGCGTCGGCGACGGCTGGCCGAGCGTGAGGTAGCCCAGCCCCACGTCCTTGAGCAGCTGCAGCGGGTGGCCGATGTTGGGCATGCTCGCGAAGAAATCGACCGCCTCGTCGACCTCCATCCGCAGCACGTCGCCGATGCTCTTGCCGCGCCAGGTGACGGCCAGCGTCTCGGGGTTGAAGCGCGCGCCGTGGCAGACCTCGCACGGCACCTTCACGTCCGGCAGGAAGCTCATCTCGATCGTGCGCACGCCCGCGCCGTCGCAGCCCGGGCAGCGGCCCTCGCCGGTGTTGAAGCTGAAGCGCGCCGGTGCGTAGCCGCGCGCCTTGGCTTCCAGCGTGTCCGCGAACAGCTTGCGGATGGTGTCCCAGAAGCCGATGTAGGTCGCCGGGCAACTGCGCGGCGTCTTGCCGATCGGCGTCTGGTCGACCTCGAGCACGCGGTCGATGGTCTCGTAGCCCTCGACGGATGCGCAGCCGGTCCATGTCGGCCGCTTGCCGGCCGCGTCCGCGTCGCGTCCGGCCTTGGTCATGCGCTGGACCACGATGGCGTGCACGTTGGCCAGCAGCACGTCGCGCGCGAGCGTCGACTTGCCCGATCCGCTCACGCCGGTGATGGCGACCAGCCGGTGCAGCGGCAGCGTCGAAGTGACGTCCTTGAGGTTGTGCAGGTCGGCGCCGCGCACCGTGAGCCAGTCGGGCGCATCGGGCACGGGCGTCGGCACGAGCCGCCGCGTCTGCAGCGGATGCCGGATCGCGTCGCGCAGGTAGCGCCCGGTCTGCGAGTCGCCGGCGGCCTCGATGTCGGCCACGCGGCCCTGCGCCACCAGCCGCCCGCCACGCTTGCCCGCGCTCGGGCCGATGTCGATGATGTGGTCGGCGCGGCGGATGGTGTCCTCGTCGTGCTCGACGACGACGAGCGTGTTGCCCTTCTCGCCGAGCTTGTGCAGCGCGTTCAGCAGGATGCGGTTGTCGCGCGCGTGCAGCCCGATGGTCGGCTCGTCGAGCACGTAGCACACGCCCTGCAGGTTGCTGCCGAGCTGCGCGGCCAGGCGGATGCGCTGCGCCTCGCCGCCGGAAAGTGTCGGCGCGCCGCGGTCGAGCGTGAGGTAGCCGAGGCCGACCTCCTCCAGGAACTCGAGCCGGCTTCGGATCTCCGGCACCAGGTCGCGGGCAATTTCGGCGGCACGTCCCGCCAGCGCCAGCGTCTCGAACCACTTGCGGATGTCGGTCACGCTCATGCGCGCGATCTCGGTGATGCCGATGCCGCCGCTGCCGAAACCGCTCGCCGGCTCGCCGGCCGCCTCCGCGATGAGCGGCGTGAACAGCACGGCCCGGGCCACCGCGTTCAGGCGCGATCCCTGGCAGGTCGGACACACCGTGTCGCCCACGTCCTCGGCCTCGGGCTCGGCGAAGGTCTGCTCGCGCCCCTTCTGGTCGTCGGCCAGCACCGAGTCGTCGAACACCTTGCGCTGGTCCTTGGTCAGCTTGACGCCGGTGCCCACGCAGTCGGGACACCAGCCGTGCTTGCTGTTGTAGCTGAACAGGCGCGGGTCGAGCTCCGCATAGCTGGTGCTGCAGACCGGGCAGGCCCGCAATGTCGAGAACACCTGCGTGCGACCGATGCCCGATGTCGGCGCGCCCTCGGCGATCGCCTCGCGCAGGCCGTCGAGCTCGCTCATCACGTGCAGCACGCCCTTGCCGTGTTCCAGCGCCTTGGTCAGCGCCTCGCGCAGCGCCGCTTCGTTGCCCGGCGTCACGTCGATGCTCGCCACCGGCAGCTCGATGCTGTGCTCCTTGAAGCGGTCCAGCCGCGGGAACGGGTTCGTCGGCAGGAAGCCGCCGTCCACGCGCAGGTGCGTGAAGCCGCGCGGCCGCGCCCAGTCGGCCAGCTCGGTGTAGACGCCCTTGCGGTTGCTCACCAGCGGCGCCAGCAGGCCGATGTGCTGGCCCTTGAAGCTGCGCATGAGCTGCGCGGCGATGCTGTCGGGCGTCTGCGGCTGCACGGCCGCGCCGTCGTGGATGCAGTGCTGCGTGCCGAGTTTCACGTAGAGCAGTCGCAGGAAGTGCCAGACCTCGGTGGTCGTGCCCACCGTGCTCTTGCGCCCGCCGCGCGAGAGCCGCTGCTCGATCGCCACCGTCGGCGGAATGCCGTAGACCGCGTCGACCTCGGGCCGACCCGCCGGCTGCACAATGGAACGTGCATAGGCGTTGAGCGACTCGAGGTAGCGGCGCTGGCCCTCGTTGAACAGGATGTCGAAGGCCAGCGTCGACTTGCCCGAGCCGCTCACGCCGGTGACGACGCTGAACTTGCCGCGCGGGATGTCGACCGAGAGGTTCTTCAGGTTGTGCTCGCGCGCGTTGACGATCTGGATCGCATCGCGCCCGTATGCCGGCAGCGCGCGCGGCTGCGGCTCGCGCGCGGAGAAGCGCGACGGGCCGATCGAGAGCTCGTAGTCGCGCAGCGCATCGCCGGTCAGCGACCCGGCCATCTCGCGCACCTGCTCCGGCGTACCGACCGCCACCACCTGGCCGCCGCCGTCGCCGCCTTCGGGACCGAGGTCGATCAGCCAGTCGCTGGCGCGGATCACGTCGAGGTTGTGCTCGATCACGACCAGCGAATGGCCGGCGTCGAGCAGCTTGCGCAGCGCGCGCATGAGGCGCGCGATGTCGTCGAAGTGCAGGCCGGTGGTCGGCTCGTCGAACAGGAACAGCGTGCCCTTGCGCGCCAGCGACTGCCTGCTGGCGGTGTTGTTCTTCGCCGCTTCGGCCAGGAAGCCGGCGAGCTTCAACCGCTGCGCCTCGCCGCCCGAGAGCGT
>JAKONL010000076.1 GCA_022701965.1 Burkholderiaceae bacterium
GCCGAGGCACGCGCGCTGGGCGACGTGCAGCGCGCCGCCGCCCTGCCGACGCTCGACCTCGGCATCGGCGAGAGCCGCAGCCGCAGCGTCAGCGCCGCGACCGGCAAGCCCTACCTGCAGACCGTCACGCAGCCGCAGTTCCAGGCCGCCTACGAGGTCGACCTGTGGGGCCGGCTCGACGCGCTGAACCAGGCCGCGGTCGCGCAGCTGCAGGCCAGCGAGGCGGCGCGGGACAGCGCCGCGCTGAGCGTCGCCGCGACCGTCGCGTCGGGCTACATCAGCCTGCGTGCGCTCGACGCCCGGCTGGAGGTCGCGCGGCAGACGCTGCAAGCGCGCGCCTCGGCGCTCGACCTCGCGCGCTCGCGCCAGTCGCGCGGCTACACCTCGGCGCTGGAGACCCAGCAGAGCGAAGCCGAATACCGCGCGACCGCCGCCGTGATCCCGCAGCTGCAGCTCGCCATCCGCCGCCAGGAACATGCGCTGGGCGTGCTGAGCGGCGCGGCGCCCGCGCCCGTCGAGCGCGGCCTGCCGCTGACCGAACTGCAGCTCGCGCCGCTGCCCGACACCGGCCTGCCGTCGGACCTGCTGCGGCGCCGCCCGGACATCGCCGGCGCCGAGGCCCAGGTGGCCGCCACCGACGCGCAACTCGCCGCGGCGCGTGCGCAGCTGCTGCCGTCGCTGCGTCTGTCGGCGACGCTCGGCAGCATCAGCTCCAGTGCGCTCACGGGCGATCCGTTCCGGCTCTGGAGCATCGGCGGCAGCATCCTGGCGCCGCTGTTCGAGGGCGGCCGGCTGCGGGCGCTGGTCGGCGCGTCGGACGCACGGCGCGAACAGGCGCTGGCCGGCTACGAGAAGACGGTGCTCACCGCCTTCGGCGAGGTCGAGGACCAGCTCGCCGCGATCGACGAGTTCGCGCGGCAGAGCGTCGAGGTGGAGGCGCAACGCGCCGCGCTGCAGGAAACGCTGCGGGTGGCGGGCAACCGCTACCGCGAAGGCTATGCCTCGTACCTCGACGAGCTCGACGCGCAGCGCAACCTGTTCGCCGCGCAGCAGACCGCGCTGCAGCTGCGAGCCGACGAGCTCACCGCGCGGGTCAACCTCGACCGCGCGCTGGGCGGCGGCTGGCAGGCTGATGCCGGTGCCGGTGCTGCCACCGCCACCGCGGCTGCCACGGCTGGCGTCAATCCGCGGGCGTCGACGCGGTGATCCGGTCCGCCTTCAGGCGCGCGATCTCCTCCTCGCCGTAGCCGATCTCCCGCAGCAGCGCGTCGGTGTGCTCGCCCAGGCGCGGCGGCTGCCGGCGGATGCCGGGACGCTCGCCATCGAGCGTCAGCGGCAGCAGCGGCACCTTCGACATGGCGCCGTCGTTCATGCGCACCGGCGCCAGGCCGCCGGTCGCGTTCAGGTGCGGGTCGTCGAACAGCGCCTCGGGCCGGGTGATCGGCGCGAAGGGCAGCTCGTTGGCCTCGAACACGGCGCTCAGTTCGGCGGCGCTGCGCCCGGCCAGGTGCGAGCGCAGGATCGGCATCATCCAGTCGCGCGCCCGCACGCGGTCGTTGTTGGTCTTCAGGCGCGGGTCGGCCAGCATCTCCTCGAGCCCGAAGGCCGTGCAGAAGATCGTCCACTGCTTGTCGCTGACGGCGGCCAGGAAGATCTGCTCGCCGTCCTTCACCGTGAACACGTCGTACACGCCCCAGGCCGAGATCCGGCTGGGCATCGGGTCGGCGGCGCGGCCGGTGGCGGCGAACTGCATCATGTGCTGGGCCACCAGCAGCACGTTGTTCTCGAACAGCGCCGACTGCACCTCGCCGCCCTGCCCGGTGAGGTCGCGCCGGCGCAGCGCTGCCATCGCGCCGATGGCGCCGAACATGCCGCCCATGATGTCGTTGACGCTGGTGCCCGCGTGCAGCGGATCGCCCGACCGACCGGTCATGTAGGCCAGTCCGCCCATCATCTGCACCACCTCGTCGAGCGCGGTGCGGTGGTCGTAGGGGCCGGGCAGGAAGCCCTTGTGGCTGACGTAAATCAGGCGCGGGTCGAGCTTCTTCAGCGTCTCGTAGTCGAGGCCGAGCTTCTTCATCGTGCCGGGCTTGAAGTTCTCGCTGACGATGTCGGCGGTGGCGATCAGCCGCAGCGCCGCTTCCACGCCCTCGGGCCGCTTCAGGTCGAGCGCGATGCTCGACTTGTTGCGGTTGAAGGTCGGGAAGAAGCCGGCGCCGGAGCCGATCAGGCGGCGCGTGTTGTCGCCCTCGATCGGCTCGACCTTGATGACTTCGGCGCCGAGGTCGCCCAGCAGCAGGCCGCAGGTCGGGCCCATGACCATGTGGGTGAACTCGACGACGCGGATGCCGGCGTACGGCAGGGGCTGGGTGGCTTCAGGCATGGGCGTGGTTTCCTTGGACGAATCCCTTGGGCAGGCCGGCTTGCGGCGTCATGCCGTACACGGCTTCGCCGGGCAGGCCCGCGATCAGCGGCGCGCGCGCGGCCATCAGGCGCTCCAGGTCGATGCCGGTGCGCACGCCCATCGCCTCGAACATGAAGACCAGGTCCTCGGTGACGACGTTGCCCGACGCGCCCGGCGCGTACGGACAGCCGCCGAGCCCGCCGAGCGACGCGTCGAAGGTGCGCACGCCCTCGTCGTACGCGGCCAGGCAGTTGGCCAGTCCGAGGCCGCGCGTGTTGTGCATGTGGGCCGCGCCCGCACGGTCGCCGAGCTCGGCGCGCAGGCGGCGGAAGAGGCGGCGCACCTGGGCCGGGTTGGCGTAGCCGACGGTGTCCGACAGGCCCGCTTCGTCGGCGCCGGCGGCCACGCACTGCGCGGCCAGCCGGATCACTTCGTCCTCGGGCACGTCGCCCTGCAGGGTGCAGCCGAAGGCGGTCGAGATGCCGGCCTCGAGCCCGACGTGCGGCGCGGTATCGCGGCGCAGCCCGGCGATGGCGCGCACTTCCTCGACCATCTCCTCGCGCGTCCTGCGCACGTTGGCCAGTGAATGCGCGGCGCTGGCCGAGACCGGCACGGTGAGCTTGTGGACGCCGGCCTCCAGCGCCGCCTGCGCGCCGCGCCGGTTCGGCACCAGCGCCATCACGACCAGGCCCGGCAGCGTGACCGCATGCCGCACGACTTCGGCGGCGTCGGCCATCTGCGGCAGCAGGCGCGCGGGCACGAAGGAGGCGACCTCGATCTCGCGCACGCCGGCGGCATGGAGCGCATCGATCCAGCGCAGCTTGTCGGCGGTGGACATGGTGGCCGCGACCGATTGCAGGCCGTCGCGCGGGCCGACCTCGCTGATCAGTACGTCGTTCTTCTCGTTCGCTGGCATGGAGTCTCCAAAATGACGGCCGCTAGCGTAACGCGCGACGGGTTCGCACGCGGCGGCGCCGGGATTGACTCTGTTTCTGTCACGAATCAAACGACATCCTGCGGCTTAATGCTTTCGCAGGGTTCAAATAAAGTCGACGACCGACTTCCCATCCATCTTTCAGAGGTTCTTCCCATGACCGAACGCACCACCGTCCACGGCCTCCAGGTCGCCAGCGAACTCCACCGCTTCATCGAAGACAAGGTGCTGCCGGCCGCCGGCGTCGACAGCGCCGCGTTCTGGAAGGGTTTCGACGCCATCGTGACCGACCTGGCGCCGAAGAACGTCGCGCTGCTGGCCGAGCGCGACCGCCTGCAGGCCGAACTCGACGGCTGGCACAAGGCCAACCCCGGCCCGATCGCCCACATGCCGGCCTACCGCGAATTCCTGGAGAAGATCGGCTACCTGCTGCCGCAACCCACGGACACGCAGGCCACGACCACCGGTGTCGATGCCGAGCTCGCGCAGCAGGCCGGCCCCCAGCTCGTAGTGCCGATCCTGAACGCCCGCTACGCGCTCAACGCGGCCAACGCGCGCTGGGGCTCGCTCTACGACGCCCTGTACGGCACCGACGCGATTCCCGAGACCGACGGCGCGGGCAAGACGATCGAGGGCGTGCCCGGCTACAACCCGATCCGCGGCGCCAAGGTGATCGAATTCGCCCGCGAGCTGCTCGACCAGGCCGCACCGCTGGTCAACGGCTCGCACAAGATGGCGACCGGCTACAGCGTCAAGGACGGC
>JAKONL010000414.1 GCA_022701965.1 Burkholderiaceae bacterium
GGAGCCGCCATGGAAGAACACGACGTACTGCTGCGCGCCTATGCGAAGGCGCAGGACCGCTGCTCGCGCCTGCTCGCCGAGCAGGCCGCGGAGATCGTCCGCCTGCGCGCCGCGGTCATCGTGCGCGACACGGCGCTATCGATGGTTCGCGGCGAACGGTCGGTGCTGTGCGTCGGGCAACCCGACGCCACGTCGGGCCTGACGCGACGCCTGGTCGAGATCGCGGGAGGACGCTTCCTGCACCATCGGGCCGACGACGGTGCGCTCGAAGCGGGCCTGCGCGCGGCCGACATGGTGATCTGCCAGACCGGCTGCCTGAGCCACGATGCCTACTGGCGGGTGCAGGACCACTGCCGGCGCACCGGCAAGCCGTGCGTGATGGTGGGCATCGGCGGCACGGGTCCGGAGAGCGCCGAAGCCGTCGAGGGCCCCGACCCGGCCGACCGGGCGCATCCGATCCGCATCGTGCGGCGGGAGGGCTGAGGTCTCTCCGGCGCTCAGGTCGGCGCCATCCAGGCCGCGAGCTTCGTCGCGTCGTGGGCGAAGAGCCGGCAGGTGGTCACGTCGGCGGGGATGACGAGCGGCAGCCGCAGCAGCCGCCGGTCGCGCGCGACCAGCGCGGTCAGCTTCTTCTCGTCGCCGAGATAGAGCGCCAGATCGTCCAGCCGGGTCAGTCGCCAGCCCTGCGCGGCGCGGCTCCTGGTCGCGGGCAGCTCGACGCCGATCCATTCGTCGTTCGCCGAGAAACCGGCCTTCTCGGCGGCGCTGCCGCGCAGCACCATCTTGACCTGCACGCCGCCGCCGGCTTCTGCGACGCGCAGCCCCAGCACCTGGGCGCGCTGCGCCGGGTCGTCCAGCGAGGCCACGCCGTGCGCGCGCAGCAGCTCCGCGAGCGGCAGTTCGCCGGCCGTGTGCGCCCACCGCTCGAGCTCGTCGGCGTACGAGCGGTCGCCGACGATCTCCAGCGCCGCCGCGACGTCGGCTTCGGCGATCGGCCCGCCGCCGCTGCGCGTCCACAGCAGGCGCATCACGTCGTCGAGCGAGCCGCGGCCCTCGCCGCGCAGCGTCAGGTCGAGGCACATCGCGACCAGCGCACCCTTGGTGTAGTAGCTGACGGTCTGGTTGGGCGTCTGCTCGTCCTGCCGGTAGTACTTGACCCAGGCGTCGAAGCTCGCGTCGGCCACCGACTGCACCAGCCGGCCCGGCGCCTGCTGCACCTGGTTGATCGTCTTGTTGACCAGCCGCAGGTAGGTCGCGTCGTCGATGCGGCCCGCGCGGCGCAGCAGCAGGTCGTCGTAGTAGCTGGTGAAACCTTCGAAGAACCAGAGCAACCGCGTGTAGTTCTCCCGCGCGTAGTCGTAGCGCGCGAATTCCGACGGCCGCAGGCGCTTGACGTTCCAGGTGTGGAAGTACTCGTGGCTGATCAGCCCCATCAGCGTGGTGTAGCCCTCGGGCTGCTTCTTGACGTTGCGCTGCGGCAGGTCGCGCCGCGTGCAGATCAGCGCGGTCGAGTGGCGATGCTCCAGCCCGCCGTAGCCGTCGTCGACCGCGTTCAGCATGAAGACGTAGCGGTCGTGCGGCGGCTTGGTGCCGCCCCGCCTGCCGACCTTGTCGCCGTGCCAGAACCGCATCTGCGTCTCGCAGATCGCACGCGTGTCGGCGATGAGCTTGTCGCCGTCGAAGGACGGCGGCGCGCCGGCCACGACGAAGCGGTGCGGCACGCCGCCGGCCGTGAAGTCGGCGCTCCAGAACACCCCCATCTCCACCGGGCTGTCGGCCAGCTCGTCGTAGTCGGCAGCGACATGATGGCCGAAGCCCTGGGCGTCGACCGCGACCGGCCGCAGCGACGTCGCGCATTGCCAGCGCGCCGCCGCACCGGGGGTCGGCGGGGGCGCGACGATCTCCATCGAGTGCGGTGCATCCGTCTGGCCTTCGACCCGCAGGCACAGGCTGGTGCCGTTGAAGAAGCCGCGGTCGGCGTCGAGCCAGGCGGTGCGCACCGAGTTGTCGTAGGCGCAGACTTCGTAGCGCAGCACCAGCGGCTTGCCGGCCGTGCAGTCGACCTGCCAGCTATGCTTGTCGTGCTGCACCGGCACGAGCTTCCGGCGCCCCTGCGTGGCGCGCAGATCCTGCAGGTTCTTCGCGAATTCGCGGATCAGGTAGCTGCCCGGGATCCAGACCGGCAGCGACACGCGCTGCGACGCCTGCGGCGCGTCGATCGTCAGCGTGACGGCGAACAGGTGCGCATGGCGGTCGGCGCACTCGACGCGGTAGTGGACGCGCGGCTGCGCGGTCATCTGGCGGCTGCCGCGACGAGCTGCTTCTCGACCTGCGCCGCGGGAATCGCGCCCGGCGTGCGCGAGCCGTCGCTGAAGATCAGCGTCGGGGTGCCGGTGATGTTGTGGCGGCGGCCGAATTCGACGTTGCGCTGCAGCGCCGTCGTGTCGCAGCTCGCCGCGGCGGCCTCGGGCTTGACCTCGGCGCCCATCCAGTCGTTCCAGCTCTTCGCCTTGTCCCTGGCGCACCAGATGTTGCGCGACTTGGCGGCCGAATCGGCGCCGAGCACCGGGTAGAGGAACAGGTAGACCGTCACGTTGTCGACGTTCTTCAGGTCGCGCTCGAACTGCTTGCAGTAGCCGCAGTTCGGGTCCTCGAAGATCGCCAGCTTCCGCTTGCCGTTGCCGCGCACGATCTTGAAGGCGTCCTGCAGCGGCAGCTTGTCGAACGCGATCTCGGAGAGCTTCTCGACGCGTGCCTCGGTGAGATTTCTGCGCTCGCGCACGTCGATCAGGTTGCCCTGCATCAGGTAGTCGCCCTGGGCGTCGGTGTAGTAGATCTCGGAGCCGTTGATGCGGACCTCGAAGACCCCGGCCATCGGCGTCTTCGAGACCTCGTCGATGGCCGCGAACTGCGGAATGCGGGATGCGAGGTTCTTGCGGATCTCGGCCTCGCCGGCCTGCGCGGAGGCGGCCGAGAAGGCGGCGAGCGCGCCGACGATCGCGAACGCGGCGCGGGCACGGAGTGAAGGGAAGCGGTTCATCGGATTTCCAGTCGTCGGATTCGGTTCAGACATGCAGTCCCATGGCCTGCCGGGCGATCCAGCGTTTCAGGACCTGCGTGCGGTCGAAGCCGCGCATGCCCCAGTTGCGGATTGCGGGCAGCGGTTCGGCGCTGTGGGAGAACAGTTGCTGCAGGCCGTCGGTGGCCAGGCTCATCGAGAGCACGTCGGCGCGGCGCGCACGTTCGTAGCGGCGCAGCAGTCGGGCGTCGCCCACGCTGCGCCAGTAGTCGCGGTTCTTGATCACATCGGCCAGCGCGGCCGCGTCGGCGAGGCCCAGGTTCAGGCCCTGGCCCGCCAGCGGGTGCACGGTGTGGGCGGCGTCGCCGGCGAGCGCCCACGACTGGCCGGCCGGCCGATCCGGTGCGCTCGGCATGGGGCCCGTCCAGCGGTCGGCGATGGCGC
>JAKONL010000094.1 GCA_022701965.1 Burkholderiaceae bacterium
CCAGCCGCGCAGCGTCGCCACAAGGCGCTCGCGCAGCACCGGTGCATGGAACACGCCGCCGTTGAGCAGCACCGTATCGGGCAGCTCGCCGCCCTGGCGCTGCAGGAAAGCCGCGATGTGGCGTGTGATGGCCGCATCGCTGGCGTAGGGCAGGCCGAACTCGACCAGGGCACCGCGGGTACGCCGAGGTTCGGCATCGGCGGCGACCAGCGGGAAGAAGCCGTCGACCAGCAGCCGGTCCACGTCGGCCCGCGTGAGCGGGGCCGAGCGCGCACCGCCGATCAGGCGACTGCCGCCGCCCTGCAGCGTGACGGTGGTCTCGGCCGGTCCGTCCGGCGCCAGCAGGCGTTCCTTGGCGCTGCGGCAGCGCTGGGTGAGCTGCGCCAGCTGGATCGCGCCGAGCGGCTGGCCCGGCGATCCGCCCGACAGGCGCGGCTCGATCCAGCGCGCGAGCGCGAGATCCATGTTGTCGCCGCCCAGCACCAGATGGTCGCCCACGCCCGTGCGCGCGAGCTGTGGAAGGCCCGCTGCATCCAGCGTGACCTCGACCAGCGTGAGGTCGGTGGTGCCGCCGCCCACGTCGACCACGAGCAGGCGCCGCGTGCCGGCCAGCTGTCGCGCCAGATCGGCACGGTGGTCGAACACCCAGTCGTAGAACGCGGCCTGCGGCTCCTCGATCAGGTGGACCGGGCCCAGGCCGGCCAGCGCGGCGGCCTGCAGGGTCAGCTGGCGCGCGCCGTCGTCGAACGAGGCCGGCACGGTGAGCACGGTGGGCTGCCGCGCGAGCGGCGCGTCGGGATGGGCGTGGTCCCAGGCCATGCGCAGGTGGCGCAGGTAGCTGGCGCTGGCCTCCAGCGGCGAGACCTTGGGCACGTCGTCGGGCGCGCCCCAGGGAAGGATCGCGGCGGTGCGGTCGACCGACGCATGGGACAGCCAGCTCTTGGCGCTGGCCACCAGCCGGCCGGGCGTCTGCTGGCCGAGCTCGCGCGCGAAGGCGCCGAGGATGGCCGGCTCGTCCGACGGCCACGGCAGGGGCAGGTCGGCCGCCGCCAGCGCACCCTCGGCCGCATGGAAACGCAGCGAGGGCAGCAGCGGCCGCGGCGCGACCTCGCCGGCCGCGATGCTCTGCGGGATCGCGAAGACCCGGATGTCGTCCGAACCGACGGGCGCATACGCCAGCACGGTGTGGGTCGTGCCCAGGTCGATGCCGATGCGGAACGCGGCCGCCATCACGTGTCGCGGACGTCGAACTCCACCTTCCAGTGCGCGCCGCCCGAGGCTTCGGCGAGCAGTTCGAGCGTGCCGATGTCGGTCACGCGCGCGCGCAGCTGCACCGGCACGACATCGCCCGCGGCTCGGCCCTCGGCCGGCAGCGTGGCCTCGATCTGCGCGAGCTCCTGCAGCTCCTCGGGCGACCAGAAGTCCAGCAGCGTGCCGGGCCGGTCGTCGCGCCGCACGGAGGAACCGAAGAAGCGGAAGCGCACCGATTCGCCGACGACCAGACCCAGCTGCTGCGGCGGCAGCGGTGCCTCCGAGCCTTCCTCCATGCCGAACGGCGCGACGCACAGCGCCTGCACCGGCGGCTCCAGCCCCGGCACGGCCGGCATGCTCGACTCGATGCCCACGTAGTAGGCCTGGGCCGTGCCGCCGCGGATGCGGATGCCCCGGCCCTGTCGCACCTGGCCGTAGTAGGCCGCCCCGCGCGCCACGGCATGGTCCATGTCGGCGCCCTGCAGCAGCCGCGCGGGGGGTGCGCCGTCGGCGGCCAGCCAGGCGTCGAGCGTGGACAGCACGCGGTCGGCCAGCAGGTCGGACTTGAACACGCCGCCGTTGAACAGCACGGCCGTCGGATGCAGGAAAGTCGCGCCCTCGGGCTGCGCGAAGCCCGCCAGCTGTGCCGTGGCGCCGACCTGCCGGCCCAGCAGCGCGGCCAGGTGGCGCGTGACGGCGGCGTCCTGCGCGTACGGCAGGCCGATCTGCGTGAGGCCGGCGCGCGGCCGGACGACGGGGCGGGCGCCGCTGTCCACGGCCGGGAAGAAGCCTTCGAGCAGGATCGAGGTCAGCAGCTCGCGCGCGAGTTCCGTCCTGATCGAGCCGCCGATGAGCTTCGAGCCCCGGCTGGGCACGACCAGCGGCACGGTCTGCAACTGGTCGTCGCCCAGCAGCTGTTCCTTGGCCAGGCGGCAGGCGTAGGTCAGCGCGCGCATCTGCCAGGGGTCGAGCGTCTTGCCTTCGGCGGCCAAGCCGCGCGCGACGCCGTGGGCCAGCGCCAGGTCCATGTTGTCGCCGCCCAGCAGGATGTGCTCGCCCACGGCCACGCGGTTGAGCTGCAGGTTGCCGTCGTCCTCGGTCACGGCGATCAGCGAGAAGTCGCTGGTGCCGCCGCCCACGTCGACCACCAGGATCACGTCGCCGACCTGCACCTGCTTGCGCCAGTCGCCGCGACCGCCGCTGTGGCCGGCGATCCAGCTGTAGAGCGCGGCCTGGGGTTCTTCCAGCAGCGTGACGCCCTGGTAGCCGGCGGCCTGCGCGGCCTCGGCCGTGAGTTCGCGCGCGGCCGGGTCGAACGACGCGGGAATGGTCACGGTGACCGACTGCCGGTCGAACGGCGCCTCGGGATGGCGGTGGTTCCAGGCGTCGCGCAGGTGCTGCAGGTAGTGGGTGCTCGCGGCCAGCGGCGAGATGCGCTCGACCTCGGCCGGCGCATCGGCCGGCAGGATGCCGGCGCGGCGGTCCACGCCGGCATGGCCGAGCCAGCTCTTGGCGCTGGAGACCAGACGGATCGGCGTCAGCGCGCCGTGGCTGCGCGCCCACTCGCCCGTGATGCGGTCGGGTGCGGCGTTCCAGGGCAGGGCCAGGTCGCCGGCGGCGAATTCGCTCGCGTGCGGCAGGTAGAGGAAGGACGGCAGCAGGGCGAAGTCCTGCACGGCGCCCGGGCCGCTCTGCTGGGCGACGGGCAGGATCTCGGGCGCGGCGCCCTCGGTATGCAGGTCGACCCAGGAGAGCGCGCTGTGCGTGGTGCCCAGGTCGATGCCGATGGCGTAGCGGGCGTCGTTCACAGTTCGACCTCCGCCGGTGCGATCACGCGCGTGTCGTGGCCCGTGGTCAGCGCCGGCAGACGCACGGCCGTGGCGCGCCAGCCCCGGTGCTGCAGCGTGCCCGCGAACGGCGGCTGGCCGACCACGTTGCCGGTCACGCGCACGGCGGCGGCGTCAAAGCCCGCGGGCAGCGTCAGGCGGCTGCCTTCGGCCTCGGTGCGCACGACCTCGAGGTCGAAGGTGTCCTGGAGCACCTTGCGCGCGCCGCCGTGCAGCAGGCGCGCGGCGCCGCCCACGTCGGCATCGGAGTAGGCCGCGATGTCTTCCTGCAGGAAGTCCACGAAGCGCGCCTCGCGCTGCAGCAGGGCCAGGAGCTGCAGGGCAGCGCCGACGTCGGCGGTCGCGCGCACCGGGACCGGTGGCGGCACCGGCGCGGGGGGTGGCGGGGGAGGCGGTGGCGGCGGGATTTCGCTGGCCAGCGGTGCGCCGTCGCGCAGCGCCTGCACGCGCGTGGCCAGGTGGCCGTCGCCCAGCAGCGAGAAGAAGCTGCCGAAGGCCACGGACAGGCGGGAGAAGAAGGGAAGGGCTTGTGGTTCGGTCATGAGCAATGGGGCCTACGGGGGCGCGAGAGGCGGCGGACCGGTCGGATGCGGGTCCGCGGGGCCGCTATTGTCTTCAATGCGAAGAGGCAGCCCGCGACACGAGGATTACGGCAGGCCGTTGCCGTCGGCCTCGAGGCGTTTTCGCAGCAGCCCGCAGAGGATGTCGACCTGCTTGCGGATGATCGCGGCCACCGCCAGGCGGCGCTCGGGGCCGAGCCGGCTCGATATCGCGGCGACGCTGATGGCGGCGATCGGATTCTCCGGCGGAAAGGCGATGCCCACCGCCGCCGTGCCCGGTGTCGCGGCGCTGTCGAGGAACGCGTAGCCCGTTGCGCGGCTCTGCCGCAGGGCGGCACGCAGCGATTGCGGATCGACCGCGCCGAACTTCCCGTAGCGCGCAGCGTTGAACTCGACGATGCGTTCGGCCTCCGCCTCGGGCAGCCCGGCGAGGATCGCGAGCCCGCCGGCGCCCACGCCCATCGGCCGCCGGATGCCGACGTCCAGCGTCAGCGCCTTGATCGGATAGTCGCCGAGCGAGCGCGCGGTGCAGATCGATTCGTCGCCGCGCCGCTCGCTCAGGTAGACGGTGTCCTGCGTCTGGTCGGCGACGACGCGCAGGGCCTCGTCGCACAGTTCGCTCAGCCGGTAGCGCGGCTCGGCCAGCAGGCCCAGTTCGTGGAGCAGCGGGCCGAGGTGGTACTTGCGCGTGAGCGGATCGCGCTCGACCAGACCCTCGACCTCCAGCCGCTGCAGCATGCGGAAGCAGGTCGACATCGGCAGTCCGCTCACCGCGACCACGTCGGCGATCCGCATGCCGCGCCGGCCGCGCGACGCCACGACCCGCAGCATGCCGACGACGCGCTCGATGCTCTGCGTGCCCGTCCGCGCGGACGGCTCTTTCTTCTTCTTTGTTTCCACCATGCGGCAGTAATTCGGGTTGGACCTCAATGGGCTGGAGACGGGCGGCGGGAAGATCGCCGCCACCGAAGCGGACACCGTGTCCACATAGTGGAAGTTAACCCAGATGACCCCTCCCCAGACGATGACCGAAAAGATCCTCGCGCGAGCCTCCGGACGGCCTCACGTGCGCGCGGGCGAGGAGGTGACGGCGCGGCCCGACTTCGTGATCGCCTACGACTTCCCCGGCTACACCGACGTGTTCTTCAAGGAGACGCGCGAGGACTTCGGCATCGAGCGGGTGTCGAGTCCGGAGCGCTTCGTGCTCTTCATCGACCACATGGTGCCGGCGACCGCTCCCAAGGAGGAGGAACTCCACAAGGTGACGCGGGCGTGGGGGAAGGAGCAGGGCGTGCCGGTCCACGAGCGCGAAGGCATCGGCCACCAGGTCGCGGCGGAGCTCGGCTACGCGGTGCCGGGCGCGTTCGTCGTGCATTTCGACGGGCACGTGAGCCAGCTCGGCGCGTTTGGCGCCTTCGCGTTCGGCGCGCGCAAGGGCGTGCTCGAGTCGTTCGTGACCGAATTCGTGACGATGACCGTGCCGGCGACGGTCAAGGTCGAGCTCTCGGGCACGCTGAAGCCGGGCGTGATGGCGCGCGACGTGTTCCACCACATGGTGCGCGTGATGGGCCCGGCGTCATGCCGGTTCAAGGCGGTCGAGCTCTGCGGGCCGGTGATCGACGCGATGAGCATCGAGGGCCGGCAGACGATCTGCGGGCAGGCGATGTTCCTCGGCGCCACCACCATGCTGATCGCGCCCGATGCGAAGACGCTGGCCTACGTCGCGGGCCGCTCGAAGCTCGACCTGCCGCCGGTGCATCCCGATGCGGACGCGGTCTACGACCGCGTCGTGCGCATCGACGTGTCCGATCTGGAACCGATCGTGGTGGTGCCGCCGAGTCCGGCGAACACGCGCGACCTGAAGGACTTCGCCGGCGTCGAGGTCCACACCGGCTACCTCGGCTCCTGCGCGAGCGGCCGGCTCGAGGACCTGCGGATCGCGGCCGACGTCCTGCGCGGCCGGCGCATCCAGCCGGGCTTCCAGCTGCACGTGGTGCCGACCTCGCGCGCGATCATGGCGGCGGCGGCGCGCGAGGGCCTGATCGAATGCCTGGTGGAGGCCGGCGCCTTCATCAGTTCGCCGAGCTGCGACTACTGCTTCGGCCGCATCGCCACCATGAGCGACGGCCAGCGCGCGGTCTCCACCGGCACGCTGAACACACCCGGGCGCATGGGCAGCGTGGATTCCGAGATCTACATCTGCAACGCCGCGGTGGTCGCGGCATCGGCGCTGGAGGGCCGCATCGCCGACCCGCGCCCGTACCTGGCCGAGGCCGCCGCGTCGACGGCCGCCGCCATCGCCGTGGGAGCGCCAGCATGAGCCTCGTCAACCTGCGCGGGCGCGTGGCCTGGGTCTTCGAGGAGGACGACTACGACATCGACCTCATCGTCGGCGTGCGCAACATCAAGATCACCGACCTCGGGGAGCTGGCGGCGCTCGCGATGTCCGACTACCTGCCGGGCTTCGCGAGCACCGTGCACAAGGGCGACATGCTCGTCGGCGGGCACAACTTCGGCTACGGCCATCCGCACTATCCGGCGATGCGCGCGATGCGCCACCTGGGCATCTCGTGCGTGGTGGCCGAATCGTTCTCGCCGGGCTTCTTCCGCGGCGAGACCAGCATGGGCTTCCCGCTGGTGACCTGTCCGGGCGTGCGCGCGGCGGTCGTTCGCGGCGACCTGCTGGAGATCGACTGGGACGCCAACCGCCTGTCCAACCTGCGCAGCGGCCAGTCGCTGCCGCTGGAGGCGTTCTCGCCGTCCGAGCGCGGCATGCTCGACGCCGGCGGGCTGATCCCCTTCCTCAAGGCGCGCGCCGCCCGCGACGCCGCTTCCCATCCCCACATCTCCGGAGCCGCCCCATGACCACGCCACGCCAGACCCTGCGCCAACGCATCGACTCGGGCCCCACCGTCTGGTTCGGCGGCGCGCAGGACGCGTTGTCGGCGCTGTTGGTCGACCAGTCCGACTTCGACGGCATCTTCAGCACCGGCTTCGGCATCTCGGCCGCGCTGCTCGGCCAGCCGGACATGGAGCTCTACACGCTCAGCGAGAACGTCGCGACCGTCGACCGGATGGTCAACGTCGTGCGCAAGCCGGTGTTCGCGGATGCCGACACCGGCTACGGCAACGTGCTCAACGTCGCGCGCACGGTGCGCGAGTTCGAGAAGGCCGGCGTCGCCGCGCTGTCGCTGGAGGACCAGGTGAGCCCGAAGCGCTGCCCAGCCGCGGCCACGATGTCGATCGTCGTGCCGATGCACGAGGCGATCGCGCGCATCCAGGCCGCCGTCGATGCGCGCCGGGACCCGGACCTGCTGATCGTCGCGCGCACCGACGCGATGGACGCGGGCGAGGCGCTGGAGCGTTCGGCGCGCTACGCGGAGGCAGGCGCCGACCTGATCCAGCCGATCTCGCGGACCTTCAGCCGCTACGAGCAGCTTGTCGAACTGCGCGAGGTCTGCGGACGGAGGCTGTCCCTGCAGCTGATGGCCGGCACCTGGATGACGTCGCTCGACCGGACGCAGATCGAATCGGTCGCCGCGTTCGCGACCTATCCGATCGCCAGCCTGCTGAGCATGGTCCAGGCGATTCGCGGCAACCTCGACGCGCTGGCGAGCCGCCGCAGCGGCGATTTCGACGGCCTGCCGTTCGCGCAGGCCTCGATGGCCGATTTCAAGGAACTGATCGGCTGGCACGCGCTGGAGCGGCAGCAGGCGCGCTACGAGGCCGGCTGAGCCGGCGCGGCCGCCGGCCGTGGGCTTTTCCATTTCCCGTCTTCCACAACGAAGGAGCACATCGAGATGCGTAGTTTCAGAACGATCGCCTGCATGGCCGTGGCCGGCGCGCTGGCGCTGGGCGGCGGCGCGGCCCTGGCGCAGGCCGGCGCCTTTCCGACCAAGCCGGTCCGCATCGTCGTGCCGTACCCGGCGGGCGGCGCGACCGACGTGGCGGCGCGCATCCTGGGCCCGCGGCTGCAGGAGGAACTCGGCCAGACCGTGCTGGTCGAGAACCGGCCCGGCGCCGGCGGCAACATCGCGATGAACAACGTCGTGCAGAGCGGCGCCGACGGCTACACGCTGGCCATGACGCACACCGGAATGATGTCGATCAACCCGGTGATCTACAAGAAGGCCGGGTTCGCGGCGGCGGATTTCGTCCCCGTGGCGCGGGTCTCACTGGCGCCCCTCATCCTGGTGGTGCCCGAACAGTCGCCCTACAGGAACGTCCGCGAACTGCTCGACGCCGGCCGCAAGGCCGGCAAGAACGGCCTGCCCTACGGCTCGACCGGCGCCGGCGGCCTGTCGCACCTCGCGTCGGAGTCGATCAACGCCAATGCCGACGGCAACTTCACGCACGTGCCGTACAAGGGCGGCGCGCCGCTGGCGCAGGCGCTGCTGGCCAACGAGGTCGCCTGGGGACTTCTGGGCACCGCCGACGCGCGCGGCTTCGTTCAGTCGGGCAAGCTGCGCGCCATCGGCGTGCTGAGGAACGGACGCTCCGAACTCTGGCCGGACATCGCGACGCTGACCGAGCAGGGGGTTCCGGGCGGCGTCGACTTCGACGTCTGGTTCGGGCTGGTCGCGCCCGCGAAGACGCCCGCACCGGTCGTCAAGCTGCTCAACGAGAAGATCGCGCGGATCGTCGCCGAGCCCGCGTTCCGCAAGCGGCTGAACGAACTCGGCGGCGTCGCGCCGGCGACCGGCAACACCACCGAGGCCTTCGCGCAGGTCCTCCAGCGGGAACTGGACGTGCTGCCCAAGGCCGCCCAGGACGCCGGACTGCAGCTCGACTGACCGGCTGCCGGCTGTCGCCGTTCCCCGCCGTCCGGCCAGGACGGAACTGGATTTTCTTCTCAGCACGACGGCGTTACTGCGCCATTTCAAAGCTGGTGGCAGCCCGCTGACTTGCCGGTACGCAAGTTTGGATCACGGTTTTTCCCCTGCGCGAGGTCGGCGCCGAACGCCGCGGTGTCGGCCCGGCGTTCGGCAGCATCCGGCCAGCCATTGCGGGATCGACCGCGCGGATCTCGCCCCGGGCATGGCATCCGCGAGGCAGTCGCGCAGCAGATGGTCTCCCACGTCGTGCCGACGACTTCCTGCAGGAGGTTATGCCGC
>JAKONL010000110.1 GCA_022701965.1 Burkholderiaceae bacterium
TGGGCTTGTTCTCCGGCTTGAGCAGCGTGTCGACCGTGCCGGCCGGCAGTGCGGCGAAGGCCGCGTTGGTCGGCGCGAACACCGTGAACGGACCGGGGCTCTTGAGCGTCTCGACCAGGCCGGCGGCCTTGACGGCGGCGACCAGCGTCGTGTGGTCCCTGGAGTTGACGGCGTTGTCGACGATGTCCTTGGTCGGGTACATCGCGGCGCCGCCGACCATCGGGTTCGACGACATGCCGCTGCCCGAGGACATGGTGCCGCCCGTCATGGGCTTGGCCGCCATGCCGCTGCCGCTCGTGCCCATGCCGCCCGCGCAGGCGGTGAGAAGGATCGAAACGCCGGCTGCGATGATGAGTTTCTTCATGGATGACTCCTGGATGATCGTGACGATCGGGTCTCTGTGGAACCGCCAACAGTGCGGGAGCGCGATGCGCTTGCGATGGATACGGCGCAGGTTCGCCGCTGGATTCAGCCCCCCGATGAAAAACGGCACCCGGAGGTGCCGCTCGTTCAGGCTTCGCCCTTGACCTTCAATCGCCACGCGTGCAGCAGCGGTTCGGTATACCCGCTCGGCTGCTCCACGCCCTTGAACACCAGATCCTGCGCCGCCTTGTAGGCCGCCGAGGTCGTGAAATTCCCCGCCATCGGCTGGTAGAGCGCATCGCCCGCGTTCTGGGCGTCGACCACCGCCGCCATGCGCTCGAAGGTCTCGTGCACCTGCGCCTTCGTCACCACGCCGTGCAGCAGCCAGTTGGCGATGTGCTGGCTCGAGATGCGCAGCGTCGCACGGTCCTCCATCAGGCCGACATTGTGGATGTCGGGCACCTTCGAGCAGCCGACGCCCTGGTCGATCCAGCGCACCACGTAGCCGAGGATGCCCTGGACGTTGTTGTCGAGCTCCTGCTGCCTGTCGGCGTCGCTCCAGTCCGGGCTCGGCGCGACCGGCACCTGCAGCAGGCCGTCGAGGATCTCGTCGCGCACGGCGCCGATGTCGGTCTTCTCCAGCTCCTTCTGCACCGCGGCCACGTCGACCTGGTGGTAGTGCAGCGCGTGCAGCACGGCGGCGGTCGGCGAGGGCACCCAGGCGGTGTTCGCGCCGGCCTTGGGATGGCCGATCTTCTGCTTGAGCATGTCGGCCATCAGGTCGGGCATGGCCCACATGCCCTTGCCGATCTGCGCCTTGCCGCGCAGGCCGCACGACAGGCCGACCAGCACGTTGTTGCGCTCGTAGGCGGCGATCCACGGCGTCGTCTTCATGTCGCCCTTGCGCAGCATCGCGCCGGCCTGCATGGCGGTGTGCATCTCGTCGCCGGTGCGGTCGAGGAAGCCCGTGTTGATGAACGCCACGCGCGAGGCCGCCTCGGCGATGCAGGCCTTGAGGTTGACGCTGGTGCGGCGCTCCTCGTCCATGATGCCGAGCTTGACGGTGTTCGCCGGCAGGCCCAGCAGCGCTTCGACGCGGCCGAAGAGTTCGCTCGCGAACGCGACCTCGGCCGGGCCGTGCATCTTCGGCTTGACGATGTAGACGCTGCCGGTGCGCGAGTTGCGGATGCCGTCCTTGCGCTTCACGTCGACGGTGGCGATGGTGGTCGTCACGACCGCGTCCAGGATGCCTTCGGGGATCTCCCTGCCGTCCGCATACAGGATGGCGGGATTCGTCATCAGGTGGCCGACGTTGCGCAGGAACATCAGCGAGCGGCCGTGCAGCTTGAGCGGCCGGCCGTCGGCGCCGGTGTAGTCGCGGTCGGGATTCAGGCCGCGCGTGAAGGTCTTGCCGCCCTTGGCGACTTCCTCGGTCAGCGTGCCCTCGACGAGGCCGAGCCAGTTCGAGTAGGCGAGCACCTTGTCGGCCGCGTCGACGACCGCCACCGAATCCTCCAGGTCGAGGATGGTCGAGAGCGCGGCCTCCATCACCACGTCGCTGACGCCGGCCGGATCGGTTTTGCCGATGACCGTGCCGCGGTCGATGCGCACGTCGATGTGGATGCCGTGGTGCCTGAGCAGCACCGACGACGGCGCCGCCGCGTCGCCCTGGTAGCCGACGAAGACGGCCGGGTCGGCGAGCGACGTGCTGCTGCTCTGCAGCGCGACGACCAGCTGGCCGTCCTTGACGCTGTAGCCGGTCGCCATCTTGTGCGAGCCGTTGACCAGCGGCGCGGCCTGGTCGAGCAGCTCGCGGGCGAATTCGATCACCTTGGCGCCGCGGATCGGGTTGTAGCCGGGCACGCCCTCGATCGTCTTTCCCGCGCCGTCGGTCTCGGGAATCGCGTCCGTGCCGTAGAGCGCGTCGTACAGCGAGCCCCAGCGCGCGTTGGCCGCGTTGAGCGCGTAGCGCGCGTTCAGGATCGGCACCACCAGTTGCGGGCCGGCCTGCTGCGCGAGCTCGGCGTCGACGTTGGTGGTGGTGGCCTGCGTGCCCTGGGGTTGCGGCAGCAGGTAGCCAATCTTCGTCAGGAACTCGCGGTAGGCCGGCATGTGGGCGATCGGGCCGGGGTTGGCCTTGTGCCAGCCGTCGAGTTCGGCCTGCAGGCGGTCGCGCTCGGCC
>JAKONL010000132.1 GCA_022701965.1 Burkholderiaceae bacterium
GAAGCATCCTAGGAGTCGGGTGCCGGCAGGAAACGATCATCCACGCGCCGCGGGCCCGGCCCCGCCCGGACCGATCCCCGCGGCGCCTACCTGAAAGATTCCTTCCATGACGCAGCTTTCCATTTCCTGCAATCTCAACGGTCCGGCCGCCGTCGACGCCCGTCGCGCCTCCACCGGCGGCCAGGGCAACGGTCCGGTCTCGTCACCGACCTGGACGCGCCGCGAGGCGGTCACGACGGATGCCGGAGCCTCCGCCGCTCCGAGGCGCCCTGCCGAGGTCCTGCGTGCCGCCACGGTCGCGCACCGCGCGGTTTCCTCGCCGGGCGAACCGCGCCAGCCCTCGGCCCCGGAAAAACGCTCGCCGGCAGCTGCCGAATCACCGGAAGCGACGCCCGACATCACGCCCAAAGCCGGCAAGGATGGGCTGCCGTTCCTGGCTCCCGTGAAACTCGCGGTCACCCTGGCGGTGATGTGGTTCAAGCTGCTGCATCGGGTCTCGAGCAACATCAACAACAACGTGCAGGCCCTGGAGCAAGACCCCCGCAATCCTCGTCCCCAGCCCCCACGGCACTGAACGGGACGCGCGCATGGTCGGTCAGGGCGCCGCGGCCGGCGCGGCCGGACCCGGCGGTGGCCAGACGACCTCGCTGGCCACGCGCGGCTTGCCGATCGGCGCGGTGGCCTTGCCGATCCTGATCGCGGCCATGTCGGCATCGTTGGGATACTGGTTGGCGATCCAGTAGTCCATGACCCGGCGCGCGATCGGCGCGGCCGCGCCGGCACCCCAGCCGGCGTTCTCCACGATCACCGCCAGCGCGATGCGCGGATTGACGGCCGGTGCGAAGCCCATGAACAGGGCGTGGTCGCGCTGGTGTTCCTCCAGCGCGCGGGCGTTGTAGCGCGTGTTCTGGGCCTGGGTCACGGCCTGCGCGGTGCCGGTCTTGCCGGCCGCCACGTAGGGCGCTCCGGCGAACACGCCGCGCGCGGTGCCGGCGCTCACCACGGCCTGCAGGCCCTCCCGCACCACGGCGACGTTCGCGGGCGTGATGCCCAGCGATTCGGACGGCGGCTGGATCACCGCCTTGACCTGGCCGCTCACGGTGTCGCGGATCGACAGCACGACGTGCGGCCGATGCTTGACGCCGACGTCCGCCACGACCGCTGCTGCCTGCGCGAGCTGCAGCATCGTGAAACTGTTGTAGCCCTGGCCGATGCCCAGCGAGATCGTCTCGCCGGCATACCACTTCTTCTGCTCCGGCCGCTTGTAGGCGTTGCGCTTCCACTCGGTGCTCGGCAGCACGCCGCGCACCTCGCCGCCGAGGTCGATGCCGGTGATCTGCCCGAAGCCGAGCGGCTTCATGAAGTCGTGGATCAGGTCCACGCCCATCTCGTTGGCCAGCGAGTAGTAGTAGATGTTGCTCGACACCTGGATCGAGCGGCGCATGTCGACGCCGCCCAGGTTGCCTTCGGGGCTGCCGAAGCGGTGGCCGCCGAAGTTGAAGAATCCGGGGTCGTTCACCACCGTGTTCGGCCCGCGCTTGCCGGTCTGCAGCGCCGCCAGCGCCATGAAAGGCTTGTAGGTCGAGCCGGGCGGGTAGGTGCCGCGCAGTGCCCGGTTGAGCAGCGGCTTGTCGATCGATTCGCTCAGCTCCTTCCAGCTCTCGGTGTCGATGCCTTCGACGAACAGGTTCGGGTCGAAGGTCGGCTTGCTGACGAAGGCGAGCACCTCGCCGGTGCGCGGATCCATCGCGACCAGCGCGCCGCGCCGATCGCCGAACATGTCCTCCACGAGCTTCTGCAGCTTGATGTCGAGCGACAGCATGACCGTGTCGCCCGGCGTGGCGGGATGGCTCGCGAGCCGGCGCACCGCGCGGCCGCCGGCGGACGTCTCCATCTGCTCGACGCCGGTCTGGCCGTGCAGCACCTTCTCGTAGCTCTGCTCGACGCCGAGCTTGCCGATGTAGTCGGTGCCCTTGTAGTTGGCGAGGTCCTCGTCCTCCCAGTCCTCCATCGCGGCCTTCTCGCGCTGGTTGATGCGGCCGATGTAGCCCAGCACGTGGCTGGCCACCTCGCCCTGCGGGTAGTTGCGGAACAGCCGCGCCTTGATCTCCACGCCCGGGAACCGGTAGCGCTGGGCCGCGAAGCGCGCGACCTCCTCGTCGCTCAGGCGCGTGCGGATCGGCACCGAATCGAAGCTGCGCGAATCTTCCCGCAGGCGCTTGAAGCGGCGGCGGTCGCGCGGGGTGATGTCGACCACGGTGGCCAGCGCGTCGATCGTCTCGTCGACGCTGCCCACCTTCGACGGCGTGAGTTCCAGCGTGTAGGCCGAATAGTTGGACGCCAGCACGACGCCGTTGCGATCGAGGATCAGGCCGCGGTTGGGCACCACAGGCACGATCGCCGTGCGGTTGCTCTCGGCCTGTTCGGCCAGGTCGTCGTGCCGGTAGACCTGCAGGTAGACCAGCCGCGCGCACAGCAGCCCGAAGGCGATCAGCACCACGGCGCCGATCACCAGCACACGGCGCCTGAAGCGCGCCAGTTCGGCGCCGACATTCCTGATTTCGGTCATGGGGTCATCGTGTCACAGCGGGCGGTTGGCGTCGGGCTCGGGCGTGCGACGCTGGGGCGCGAGCAGGATCACGCTCACCAGCGGCCAGAGCACGGTCTCCACGGCCGGCGCGATCAGGAGTGCCCAGCCCGGGAACACGCCGCCCCCGATCATGCGGATCGCCAGCTCGATCAGGTGCGACAGCGCGAAGAGCGGCAGCAGCTGCAGCGCCTGCGCCACCATCGAATACCAGAGCAGCCGGCGGTGCACCATGATCGCGAAGAAGCTCAGCATCGTGTAGGAGAGCGCATGCTGGCCGAGCATCGCCGACTGGTGCACGTCCATGAAGATGCCGAACACGAAGGCTGCGCCGATGCCCACGCGCGCGGGCTGGTGAATGCTCCAGAACACCAGTACGAGCGCCAGCACGTCGGGCGTCCAGGCGGCGCGGCCGAGCGGCAGCATGTCCAGCAGCAGCGCGACGACCAGGCTGCCCCAGACGAACAGGGGGTTGACGGGCAGCAGCAGCTGCTGGTGACCCGGACGCATGATCATGGCGTGCGCCTCTTCTCGAGGATGGCCCGGCGCTCGGCGTGGGAGCCGGGCCGGGGCTCCGCCGCCGTTGCCGTGCTCGCGCCGGGCTTGGCCGCACGCTCCGGGCGCTTGCGCGCCGCCGCCAGGGCCGCGGCGGACGATGCCGTCGCCGCTGCGGGTGCCGCCGCGGCGGCTGCGCCGGACTCACCCGCGTCGCCGTTGCCGTTCGGCGCCGGTCCCACCGGTGCCTGGCCGCCGACCGGCGCCAGCACGAGGACGTAGCGCGCCGCCGTCACGCGGGCCAGCGGCACGCAGTAGATGCGCGCGAAGCCCGAGTCGGCGCGGCGCTCGATGCGGTCGATCCGGGCGACCGGCAGGCCGGCCGGGTAGACGCCGTCGACGCCGCTGGTCGCGAGCAGGTCGCCTTCCTGGAGGTCCGAATTGGCGGCCATGAAGCGCAGCTCGAGGCCGCCGCTGCGCGACGCGGCGTCGCCGAACGCCACGCTGCGGGCGCCGGTGCGCATGTTCTGGACCGGGATCGCCAGGTCGCGATCGATCACCAGCGTCACCTCGCTCGTGAACGGCTGGACCTGCGTCACCTGGCCGAGCACGCCCTGCTCGTCGATCACCGGCGAGCCGGCCGCCACGCCGTTGGACATGCCCAGGTCGATCACGATCTTGCGCGTGTACGGGTCGGCCGCGTCGTAGAGCACCTCGGCGGCGCGGCCGGGCGTCGCGACGGTCTGGCGCAGCTGCAGCATCGCGCGCAGCCGCGCGTTGTCGCTGGCCAGCGCATCGGCCTGGCTGGCGCGCTCGGACTGCAGCGACAGCGCGCGCCGCGCTTCGGATTCGTTGTGCTGGGCCGTCTGGAGGTTTTCCATGTAGCGCCCGCCGTCGACCACCGCCTGCACCGGCTTGAGCGCCAGCCACTGCACCGGATAGAGCACCGTCCCGATCGCCAGCCGGATCGGCCGCACGAGATGGAAGCGCGCATCCGCGACCATCAGGAACAGCGCCAGCGCGCTGAAGAAGATCAGCTTGCTCAGCGCCGACGGCCCCTGGTTGAACAGGGGCGGCGCGGATCGGTCGAGAGTGCCCAGCGGCATGGTCGGCGTGACCTGTCAGTAACTCGGGAAGCCAATGTAACGATGTTTCATCGCAGACCGATGAAACCGACAACGGCCTTTCTGGCGCCGTATTGCCGATGGTGCCGCCGATCCGGCTTTGCCGGTCGGCTGGCACCGCCCCCGGCAGGGGGAAGGCGAAGCGGACACGCAGTGCCGCGCAGCCTGGGGGCGAGCTACTCGCTAGTGAAGATGCTGCCCAGCCGGTCCATGCGCTCCAGCGCGATGCCGCAGCCGCGCACCACGCAGGTCAGCGGGTCCTCGGCCACCAGCACCGGCAGGCCGGTCTCCTCGGCGAGCAGGCGGTCCAGGTCGCGCAGCAGCGCACCGCCGCCGGTGAGCATCATCCCGCGCTCGGCGATGTCGGCGCCGAGCTCGGGCGGCGTCTGCTCCAGGGCGTTCTT
>JAKONL010000421.1 GCA_022701965.1 Burkholderiaceae bacterium
TGCGCGGTGGCGGTGCCCATGCCCATCTCGTGGGCCGCGATCTCGACCTTGGCGTGGCCGTCCTTCGTCAGCGTGATGCGCGCCGCGCCGCCCGGCATCCGGTAGTACGGATAGGTGGCGGTCGCGCAGCCCATGCCGACCAGCCATTCGCCCTCGCGGCGGGAGCCCGGCGTCGCGTTGCGCTCGCTCCAGCCGAAGCGCTCGGCACCCGCGTGGTAGGCCTCCACGATGTGGCGCGAGGAGAACGGCGCGCCGGTGGTCGGATCCTTCCCGGGCTCGTTGCGGATGCGCAGCTCGACCGGGTCCATGCGCAGCTGGTCGGCCAGTTCGTCCATCGCGCTCTCCAGCGCGAAGGTGCCGACCGCCTCGCCCGGTGCGCGCATGAAGGTGTTGGCCACCATGTCGAGCGTCACGGTCTCGACGTCGAGCTTGAAGGCGCCGGCCGCGTAGGCCGACTTGGTGGGCACGACGAACGGCTCGGGCATGTTGTTGTGCTCGGTCATCGCGACCGTGCCGGTATGGATCAGCGCGTCGAGGCGGCCGTCGGCCTGCGCGCCGAGCGCCACGCGCTGCTCGGTCAGCGTGCGGCCGCCGACCGTGCGGTAGACGCCCTCGCGCGTGAGCATGATGCGCACCGGCCGCCCGGCGAGCTTCGACGCCGCTGCGGCGAGCACCTGGTGGCGCCACAGCGTCTTGCCGCCGAAGCCGCCGCCCACGTAGGGCGAGGTGACGTGGACCTGCTTCTCGTCCATTCCGAAGATCTGCGCCATCGACCAGGCCATGTGCGCGACGCCCTGCGACGCGTCGTGGATGGTGAGCTCGTCGCCCTTCCAGGCCAGCGTCGCGGCATGCAGCTCGATCGCGTTGTGGTTGTGGCGCGGCGTCTCGTAGCTCGCGTCGATCCGGTGCGGCGCCGCGGCCAGCGCCGCCTCGGCGTCGCCGATCTCCAGCTTGAGCGGCTCGCCCTGGAAGGTGCCCGGCTTCGAACCCTTGGCCTTGGCCGCCGCCAGCGACGTCGTCGCGACTTCCGTCTCGTAGGTCACGCGGATCAGCGTCTTCGCGTGGTCGGCCTGCTCCTGCGTGTCGGCGAGCACCACCGCGATCGGCTGGCCGTTCCAGTGCACGAGGTCGTCCTGCATCACCGGCAGGTCGTCGCCGCCGGCGGCCTTGGCCTTGGACATGAAGACCGGCATCGGCTTCATCCGCGGCGCGTTCTCGTGCGTCATCACGAGCGCGACGCCGGGCGCGGCCTGCGCGGCGGCGGTGTCGAGCGTCGCGATGCGGCCCTTGGGCACGGTGGCGAAGAGCACCGCGGCGTAGGCCATGCCCTCCATCGGAAACTCGGCCGCGAAGCGCGCCTGGCCCTGCACCTTGACCGGTCCGTCCAGGCGCGAGATCGGCGCGCCGATCAGGCCCTGGTTCTCGCGCGCGATCAGGGGATCGGGCTTGCCGCCGGGCATCCACGTGTCGGGTGCGAGCGCGATGGCTTTCTTCATGACCGTCTGCACGGTCTCCTGGATGATGTTCATGCTTTCTTCTCCGTCAGTTCGGCCAGGGCGGCGACGATGCTGCGTTTCGCCAGTTCGACCTTGAATGCGTTGTCGCGCAGCGGTTGCGCGTCGGCGAGTTCGGCCTCTGCTGCGGCGCGGAAGTTCTCCTCGGTGGCCGGCTTGCCGCGCAGGGCGGCCTCGGCCTTCCAGGCGCGCCACGGCTTGTGCGCGACGCCGCCGAGGGCGATGCGCACGTCCTTCACGACATCGCCGTCGAGTTCGACGGCGGCCGCGACCGAGACGAGTGCGAACGCATAGCTGGCGCGGTCGCGGACCTTGCGGTAGGTCGAATGCGCGGCGAAGGGCAGGGCCGGCAGCTCGATGGCGACGACGAGCTCGCCGGGCATGAGCAGCGTCTCGATCTCCGGATGGTCTTCCGGAAGGCGGTGCAGGTCGGTCAGCTCGACCGTGCGTTCGCCGCCCGGGCCGCGCAGGTGCACGATCGCGCCGAGTGCCGCGAGCGCCACGCACATGTCCGACGGATGCGTCGCCACGCAGCTCGGCGAGGCGCCGAGGATCGCGTGGATGCGGCTGAAACCTTCCGCCGCATCGCAGCCCTGGCCGGGATTGCGCTTGTTGCAGCGCGAGCCTTCGTTGTCGTAGAAGTAAGTGCAGCGCGTGCGCTGCAGCAGGTTGCCGCCGACCGTGGCCATGTTGCGGATCTGGGCCGACGCGCCCGCGGTGATGGCGCGTGCGAGCACCGGAAAGCGCGTGCGTACCGCACGATGCGTGGCGACCGCCGTGTTGCGCGCCGCCGCGCCGATCAGCAGGCTGCCGTCGGCGCGTTCCTCGATCTGCGCGGACAGGCCCGTCACGTCGACCAGCGCGTCCGGACGCTCGATGGTCTCGCGCATCAGGTCGACCAGGTTGGTGCCGCCGCCGAGGTACCTGGCGCCCGACGTGGCGCCGAGCCGCAACGCGTCGCCGGCGTCCTGCGCGCGGGCGTAGGTGAACGGGATCATGGCTGCACCCCCGCGTTCTGCGCATGGGTTTCGGCGATGGCCGAGACGATGCCGTTGTAGGCGCCGCAGCGGCACAGGTTGCCGCTCATGCGTTCGCGCAGCTCGTCATGGCTCAGCAGGATGGTCTCGGTGGAGAGATCCGTGGTCACATGGCTCGGGACGCAGCGCCTGAGCTCGTCGGCCATGCCGAC
>JAKONL010000171.1 GCA_022701965.1 Burkholderiaceae bacterium
CTGCGCGCGGTGATGTGCGTCGGGCTCGCGCTGGTCGGCTCGGGCATGGCGCTGGTCACCTTCGCCTCGCAGCTGTGGCAGCTGTTCGTCGTCTGGAGCCTCATGCTGGGCGTGGGCACCGGGCTCACGGCGCTGGTGCTCGGCGCGGTGGTGGCCAATCGCTGGTTCGTCGGCCGGCGCGGGCTGGTGATCGGCATGCTCACGGCCAGCTCGGCCACCGGACAACTCGCTTTCCTGCCGGTCGCGGCCTGGATGATCGAGCACTGGGGCTGGCGCTCGGCCGTGGTGCCGGTGTTCGCGGGCGCGCTGCTGATCGCGGCGCTGTGCCTGCTGTTCGTGCGCAACCGGCCGTCGGACATCGGCCTGCTGCCGTACGGCCAGACGCCGGAGGCGGCCGCGGCCGCGCCCAAGGCGGCGCCGATCGCCATGAACTGGCGCACGCCGTTCGCGATCCTGCGCGAGGCCTCGGCCAGCCGCACGTTCTGGATCCTCGCCGGCACCTTCTTCATCTGCGGCCTGAGCACCAACGGCCTGGTGCAGACGCACTTCATCTCGCTGTGCGGCGACAACGGCATGTCGGCGGTGCCGGCGGCCTCGGTGCTGGCGATGATGGGCGCATTCGACTTCGTCGGCACGATCCTCTCGGGCTGGCTCTCCGATCGCTACGACAACCGCAAGCTGCTCTTCTGGTACTACGGCCTGCGGGGGCTGTCGCTGTTCTGGCTGCCGCATTCGGAATTCACCATCTACGGGCTGGGCATCTTCGCGATGTTCTACGGCCTCGACTGGATCGCCACCGTGCCGCCGACGGTCAAGCTCGCCGGCGCCGCCTTCGGGCCGCAGAAGGTCGGGCTGGTGTTCGGCTGGATCTTCGCCGCGCACCAGCTGGGCGCCGCCACCGCCGCCTACGGCGCGGGCTTCGCGCGGACGCTGCTGCTGACCTACACGCCGGCGCTGTACGCGGCGGGCGCCGCCTGCCTGGTGGCGGCGCTGGTCGTGATGGCGATCCGCCGTCCCGCGGTGCCGGTTCTCGTGAAGGCCCCGACATGACCACTGCCACTTCCGCCATCGACCCGCGCACCCGCCTGCTGCTGGAAGCGCCGATCCTGCCGACGCTGCTGCGCCTGGCCGCGCCCAACGTGTTGGTGATGGTGGCGCAGGCCGCCGTGGGCCTTATCGAGACCTATTTCGTCGGCAAGCTCGGCACCGATGCGCTGGCCGGCATGGCGCTGGTCTTCCCGATCGTGATGCTGATGCAGATGACCTCGGCCGGCGCGATGGGCGGCGGCATCGCGTCGGCCATCGCGCGGGCACTGGGGGGCGGCAGGCGCGACGTCGCGAACGCGCTGGGCGTGCATGCGATGGTGATCGCGCTGGGCTTCGGCCTCGCGTTCACGTTGGCGCTGCTGCTCGGCGGCCGCCGGCTCTACGCGGCGATGGGCGGCACCGGCGCCGCGCTCGACGCCGCGATGACCTACTCGAACTTCGTCTTCGCGGGCGCCGTGCTGGTGTGGATGTTCAATGCGCTGGCGGCGGTGGTCCGCGGCACCGGCAACATGGCGGTGCCGGCCAACGTCACCGTGGCGGGCGTGGTCGTTCTGGTGCCGCTGTCGCCGCTGCTGATCTTCGGCTGGGGTCCGCTGCCGGGACTGGGCATCGCCGGCGGCGCGCTGGCGCTGCTGCTCTACTACCTCGTCGGTTCGCTGGCGCTGCTGGTCTACCTGCGCTCGGCACGCAGCCTGGTCCGGCCGGTGTTCCGGGGCACGGCGCTGCGCTGGCCGCTGTTCCGCGACATCCTGCGCGTCGGGCTGGTCGGCGCGGTCTCGACGGTCGCGACCAACCTGTCGATCGGCATCGCGACGGCGCTGTCGGGCCATTTCGGCTCGGGCGCGATCGCGGGCTACGGCACGGCGTCGCGGCTCGAATACCTGCTGGTGCCGCTGGTCTTCGGCCTGGGCGCGCCGCTGGTCGCGATGGTGGGCACCAGCATCGGCGCGGGCAACCGCGAGCGGGCGTTGCGCGCGACCTGGATCGGCGCGGTCATCGCCTTCGTGCTGACCGAGACCATCGGCATCGCGGCGGCCCTGTTCCCGACGCAGTGGCTGCTGCTGTTCGGCAACGACCCGGCGATGCTGGAGGCCGGTGCGCACTATCTGCGCGCGGTCGGGCCGATGTACGGCTTCTTCGGCGTCGGGCTGGTGCTGTACTTCGCGTCGCAGGGCGCCGGCCGGCTGCTCTGGCCGGTGCTCGGCAACCTGGCGCGGCTGGCCGTGGCGGGCATCGGCGGCTGGCTGGCGCTGCGCTGGACCGGCGAACTCGTGCACGTGTTCGTCGCGCAGGGCGTCGCGCTGGTCGTCTACGGCGTCGTGATCGCCTGGGCGATCGCCGGGGGCGCCTGGTTCGGGCGCGTCGGCTGGCCGTGCACGACGGCCGGCCTGCTGCGGCGGCTGGGCACGGGCGGCCGCGTCGCGGCCTAGGGTTCCATCACGCTTTCGTGGAAGCGCTGCGCGGCCGAGGTCTGCGCATCGGGCGGCAGCATCAGCGCGATGCCGATGGCGGTCTGCGAGCCGGCGCCGGCGAGCGGCTTGAAGACGATCTCGCGCGTGGTGTGGCGCGTCGCGACCGACGGCACCAGCGCCACGCCGAGCCCGCTCTCCACCAGGCTGATCACGGTCTGCACCTGCACCGCGTCCTGCTGCACGCGCGGCAGGAAGCTGGCCTGCTGGCAGGCCATGAGCGCAGCCGAATGCAGGCCCGGCACCTCGACGGCGCCGTACATCACGAAGGGTTCGTCGGCGAGGTCGGCGAGCGCCAGCCGGCGCTTGCGCGCGAGCCGGTGTCCGGCCGGCAGTGCGGCGACGAACACGTCGCGCTCGACCGGAAACACGCGCGCCCGGCATGCCCGCCCGATCGGGAAGCGCACCAGTCCGACATCGATGTCGCCGCTCTCGACGCGCTCGACGATGCGTGCCGTCGTCGATTCGGCCAGCGCGAGCTGCACGCCCGGATAGCGCTCCCGGAAGCGCGGCAGCACGCGCGGCATCAGCGCGTAGGTGGCCGAGCCGACGAAGCCCACCCGCAGCGTGCCGGCCTCGCCGCGCGACGCGGCCTGCGCGGCGCGCGCGAACTGCTCGCCGTGGAACACCGCGCGGCGGGCGTCCTCCAGCGCCGCCGCGCCGGCCGGCGTGAGTTCCGTGCCGCGCCGGTTGCGAACGAACAGGGACACGCCCAGCTGCGCCTCCAGGCGCCGGATCGATGCCGACAGCGGCGGCTGCGACATGTGCAGCCGTTCGGCGGCGCGGTGGAAGTTGAGCGTCTCCGCGAGCGCGATGAAGTGGCGCAGCTGGCGTGTGTCCATGCGAGGTCTCCCTTGATCCCGAAAAGCTATCACACGAACGGTATTTGATATTGGACCGATCCGCGCCGGCTTCGCAGAATGGCGGCCAGGAGACAACAAGAGATGACACTTCCCTTGCAGGGCGTGAAGGTGATCGACCTGTCGAGCGTGGTGTTCGGCCCGCTCGCGAGCCAGACCCTGGCCGACTACGGCGCGAGCGTGATCAAGGTCGAGCCGCCCGAGGGCGACTCGACGCGCCATACCGGGCCGACGACGGAGCCCGGCATGGCGGCGCTGTTCCTCGGCAGCAACCACAGCAAGGAGAGCGTGGCGCTCGACCTCAAGCAGCCGGCCGCGCGAGACGCGCTGATGGCGCTCCTGGCCGACGCCGACGTCTTCATGCACAGCATGCGGCCGCAGAAGCTGGCGTCGTTGGGCATCGACCCCGAAACGCTGCGGGAGCGTTTTCCGCGGCTGGTGTACGCCGGCCTGCACGGCTTCTCGCAAGGCGGCCCGTATGCGGGTCGTCCGGCGTACGACGACGTGATCCAGGGCATGTCGGGACTGGCGTCGCTGATGGAGCAGCAGGGCGGCGAGGCGCGCTACCTGCCGGTCATCGCGGCCGACAAGACCTGCGGGCTGGTCGCCGCGCAGGCCGTGATGGCGGCGCTGTTCCGGCGTGAGCGCACCGGGCAGGGGTGCTTCGTGGAGATTCCGATGTTCGAGACCATGGTGGCCTTCAACCTGGTCGAGCACATGTATGGCCGGCACTTCGAACCGCCGCTGGCGGCGGCGGGCTACCCGAGGGTACTGACGCCCTGGCGCCGGCCCTGGCGCACCGCCGACGGGCATATCTGCATGATGCCGTACACGAACCTGCACTGGCGGCGCTTCTTCGCCGAGGTCGGCGCACCGGCGCTGGCCGACGACGCGCGCTTCGCCGACATCGCCGCGCGCACGCGCCACATCGGCGAACTCCTGGAGACGGCCGGCCGCTTCGTCGCCGACGGCACGACCGAGGAGTGGCTGGCGATCTGCGAGCGACTGGAGATCCCCGCCGCGCCCGCGGGCCGGCTCGACGACCTGCCCGCGGACCCGCACCTGGTGGAGACCGGCTTCTTCACCGAGCTCGACGACCCGCGCATGGGCACCGTGCGCTTTCCCGGTGTCGCGGTGAAGTTCGACGGCGTGCGGCCCGATGTGCGCATGGCGCCGCGCCTGGGCGAGCACACGCGGTCGGCCCTGCTCGCGGCCGGCCTGCCGGCGGCGCAGATCGAGGCCCTCATCGAGACCGGCGCCGCGCGCGCCGCGACACCGGAGACACCATGACCCTCGGCACCGAACTTCCCCGCCTGTCGGCGCAGCACGACGCGCTGCCCCGCCTCGGCCAGGGCTTCGTCTGGCAGGACCTCGCGGTCGGCCAGCGAATGCGCACCTTCCGCCGCACCGTCACCGAGACCGACCTGGTGAGCTTCATCGGCGTGACCGGCATGCTGGAGGCGATCTTCATCGAGGACGGCTACGACGGCAGCGCGATCGCGGGCCGCCCGGTGCCGGCCGCGCTCACCTACACGCTGATCGAGGGCTTCATCCTGCAGACCATGATCCAGGGCACCGGGCTCGCGATGCTCGAACTGGTGCAGAAGATCCATGCGCCGGTGCGCGTGGGCGACCGGATCGAGGCGGTGGTCGAGGTCACCGGCATCCGGCCGACGTCGAAGGGCAACCGCGCCGTCGTCGATTCGCGCATCGAGGTGTTCAACCAGCACGGCGCCTGCGTGATGACCTACGACGCGCGCCGCCTGCTGGCGGGGCGCAGCGACGGCTGACCGCGCCGGTCCGATCCCATCAGAAAAAGCAACGGAGACAAGACAAATGAAGTTCATCGCACATCGCCGCCGCCTGCTGGGCGTGCTGGTGGCCGCACTCGTCGCGCCGGCGGTCCACGCGCAGGGCGCCGCGCCGCCGGCCGGCGCCTACCCGACCAAGCCGATCACGATGGTCGTGCCGTTTCCGCCGGGCGGCCCGACCGACCTGGTGGCGCGCGTGCTGGCGCAGAAGATCGGCGAGCAGATGGGGCAGAGCGTGCTGGTCGACAACCGCGGCGGCGCCAACGGCAACATCGGCGCGGCCTTCGTCGCCAAGGCGCCGGCCGACGGCTACACGATCCTCTACAACACCTCGTCGATCACGCTGAGCCCGTCGCTCTACAAGAACGTGCCCTACGACGTGTCGAAGGACTTCCTGCCGGTGGCCTCGGTCGCGGTGGTGCCGCTCGGGCTGGTGGTCAATCCGTCGGTCCCGGCGAACACCGTGGCGGAGTTCGTCGCCTATGCCAAGGCCAACCCCGGCAAGCTGTCGTACGGCTCGGCGGGCAACGGTAACGTGACGCACCTGGGCGCGTTCCAGTTCGTCCAGGCCAACGGGCTGGAGGCCACGCACGTCCCCTACAAGGGCAGCGCGCCGGCGGACGTCGACCTGGTCGGCGGGCAGATCCAGTTCATGACCGACACGGTGAATTCGGTGATGCCGTTCGTGCGCGACAAGCGCCTGAAGATGCTCGCCGTGACCACGGGCAAGCGCATGGCGCTGTTCCCGGACGTGCCGACGCTGGCGGAATCGGGCATGCCCGGCTTCGAGGTCGGTGCCTGGCAGGGCGTGATGGTGCCGGCCGGCACGCCGGGCGCGGTGGTGACGCGACTCAACGCCGAGATCGTCGCGGCGCTCGCGACGCCGGCCGTGCGCGAGCGGCTCGCGCTGCAGGGCGCGGAGCCGCTGGGCTCCACGCCGGCGGAGTACGGCGCCTACGTGCAGAAGGAACTCCGGCGCTGGGCCGGCGTCGTCAAGGCCACCGGCGTGACGCTGGACTGAACGCGAGGAACCCGCCATGTCGCTCGTCCGCAAACTGCTTTCCTTCGCCGGTGCGTCGCTCGCCGGCATGCTCCTCGCCGCCGCGCCGGTCGCGGCGCAGGACTTCCCGTCCAAGCCGATCCGCTTCGTCGTACCGTTTCCGCCGGGCAGCGGCACCGACACCTCGGCGCGCTATTTCGGCCGCAAGCTGCAGGAGCTGACCGGGCAGCCGGTGGTGGTGGAGAACAAGCCCGGCGCCAACGGCTTCATCGCGGTCAAGACCGTGCTGACCGCGCCGGCCGACGGCTACACCGTCTTCGTCGGCAGCAATTCGACGCTGGCGGTCAACGTCGCGCTGTTCAAGTCGCTGCCCTACGACCCGGTGGCCGACCTCGCGCCGCTGACGATGATGATGCGCTCGCCCGCGCTGCTCGTGGTGCCGGCGAGCTCCGACTACAAGACGCTCGGCGAACTGGTGGCCGGCGCCAAGGCACGGCCGGACGCGCTCAACTACGGCGCGGGTTCGGCCGGCTACCAGCTGATGGCCGAGCTCTTCAACGACGCGGCCCGGGTGCAGACGCACCACGTCCCGTTCAAGGGCGCCGGCGAGGCCGTGATCGCGGTGGTCGCGGGCACGGTGAACATGGCCTTCGCCGAGATCACCAGCGTGCAGGAGCTCGCCAAGGCCGGCAAGGTGCAGGCGCTCGCCGTGGCCGCCGACCGGCGGGTGCCGGCGATGCCCTCGGTGCCGACCGCGGGCGAGGCCGGGCTGCCCGGCTTCACGGCCTACACCTGGGTCGGCGCGATGGTGTCGTCGAAGACGCCGAAGGCCGAGACCGAGAAGCTCGCCGCGCTGCTGACCCGCATCGAGCAGATGCCCGAGACGCGCGAGTTCTACGAACGCATCGGCGCCGAGGTGATGCAGGGCGGGCCGGAGGAGATGCGCAGGTTCCAGGCGGAGGAGATCGGCCTGTGGAAGCGCATCGCGGTCAAGGCCAACGTCGAGCAGCAATGAAGGGCGAATCTCCCCAGAACAGCGGCGGTACCGGCGCAGGTGCGCTTTCGCACATCCGCGTGCTCGACCTGTCGCGCGTGCTCGCCGGACCGTGGGCCAGCCAGACGCTCGGCGACCTCGGCGCCGAGGTGATCAAGGTCGAGCGTCCGGGCACCGGCGACGACACGCGGCTCTGGGGCCCGCCCTTCCTCAAGGACGAGGACGGCGTCGACACGCGCGACTCGGCCTACTACCTCTGCGCCAACCGCAACAAGCAGTCGGTCGCGATCGACTTCACGCAGCCTGAGGGACAGGCGCTGGTGCGTGACCTGGCGAAGCGCTGCGACGTGGTGATCGAGAACTTCAAGGTCGGCGGCCTCGCGCACTACGGGCTGGACTTCGCCTCGCTGCACGCGGTCAATCCGCGGCTGGTCTACTGCTCGATCACCGGCTTCGGCCAAACCGGGCCGTATGCGGAGCGCGCCGGCTACGACTTCCTGATGCAGGGCATGGGCGGGCTGATGAGCATCACCGGCCGCGCCGACGGCGAGGAGGGCGCGGGGCCGGTGAAGGTCGGCGTCGCGCTGACCGACATCCTCACCGGCCTCTACGCAAGCACCGCGATCCTGGCCGCGCTGCAGTCGCGCGACCTGACGGGTGTCGGCCAGCACATCGACCTGGCGCTGCTCGACGTGCAGGTCGCCTGCCTGGCCAACCAGGGCATGAACCATCTCTATGGCGGTGCGCCCAAACGCATGGGCAACGCGCATCCGAACACCGTGCCCTACCAGGACTTCCCGACGGCCGACGGTTTCATGATCCTGGCGATCGGCAACGACGGGCAGTTCGGCAGCTTCTGCCGCGCCGTCGACCGTGCGGCGTGGGCCGACGACCCGCGCTTTCGCACCAACGCCGATCGCATCGCGAACCGCGTGGCGCTCGTCGAGGCGATCCGCGCGATCACCGCCACCCGCGCCACCGCCGACTGGATCGCGCTGTTCGAGCGCGTCGGCGTGCCGTGCGGTCCGATCAACACCGTCGCCGAAGTCTTCGACGACCCGCAGGTACGCGCGCGCGGGACGCAGATCCGCATGACGCATCCGGTCGGCGGCGAGATCCCGCTGGTCGCGAGCCCGCTGCGCCTGTCGCAGACGCCGGTGCAGTACCGCCGCGCGCCGCCGCTGCTCGGCCAGGACACCGGCTCGGTATTGAACGGATGGCTCGGCCTGTCGGCGCAGACCATCGACGGATTGAAGCAAAGAGGAGTCGTGCAATGAGTGCCCTGAATTCGCTGTCGATGACGGCCATCCCGCCCGAGGACGAGGCGCTGCGCGCGCCGGTGCGGGCATTCCTGTCCGATGCGCTGGCGAAGGTGCCGGCGCACGTGCGCGCCAGATCGTGGTCGGGCTACGACACGGAGTTCAGCCGCGAGCTCGGCCGGCGCGGCTGGCTCGGCATCACGCTGCCGGTGGAATACGGCGGCGGCGGGCGCAGCGCCTTCGCGCGCTACGTGCTGGTGGAGGAGTTCCTGAATTTCGGCGCGCCGGTCGGCTCGCACTGGATCGCCGACCGCCAGAGCGGGCCGCTGATCCTCAAGTACGGCACCGAGGCGCAGAAGCGTTTCTACCTGCCGCCGATCTGCCGCGGCGAGTCGTTCTTCTGCATCGGCATGAGCGAGCCCAACGCCGGCTCGGACCTGGCGAGCGTGCGCACGCGCGCCGTGAAGACCGACGAGGGCTGGACGCTGAACGGCCAGAAGATCTGGACCACCAACGCGCACCACTGCAACTTCATGATCGCGCTGGTGCGGACCTCGGGCGACGCGCAGGACCGGCAGAAGGGCCTGTCGCAGGTGATCGTCGACCTGTCGCTGCCCGGCGTGACGGTGCGGCCGATACCGGATTCGTCCGGCGATGCGCATTTCTGCGAGGTCTTCTTCGACGACGTGAAGCTCGCCGACGACGCGCTGATCGGCGAGGAGGGCAAGGGCTGGGAGCAGGTGACGGCCGAGCTCGCCTTCGAGCGCAGCGGGCCGGAGCGGCTCTTCTCCAGCATCGTGCTGTTCGACGAATGGCTGGCCTTCGTGCGCACCGACGCCGGCCGCACGCCTGCCTCGGTGCGGCTGGCCGGCCGCATCCTCGGCCAGCTCGCGCCGCTGCGCGCGATGTCGATCGCCGTCACCGAGAAGGTCGCCGCCGGCGGCAGCCCGGTGGTGGAGGCCGCGCTGGTCAAGGACCTGGGCACCGGCGTCGAGCAGCTGATCCCGGCGGCCATCGCCGACGACCTGTACGCGCGCGACGGCGCCGACATCCCGCTCGAACTGCTGCGCACGCTCGACTACGTGACGCAGGTGGCGCCGTCGTATTCGCTGCGCGGCGGCACGCGCGACATCCTGCGCGGCATGATCGCGCGCGGCCTCGGACTGCGCTGATCCGGATCGAGACAAGGACCGACATGAACGACGATACCGAACAATTCGCCGACGCATTGCGCGACCTGCTGGCCGACCATTGCACGCCGCACCACGTGCGCGAGATCGAGGCCGGCGGGTCGCCGCGCGATCTCTGGGATGCGCTCGAAGGCTCCGGCTTCGCCGACGCGCTGCTGCCCGAGGACCGGGGCGGCGCGGCGTTGGCACTCGCCGACGCCTTCGCGCTGTTCGAGCTCTGCGGCAGCTTCGCGTTGCCGGTGCCGCTGGCCGAGACGATGGTGGCGCGGGCGCTGCTGGCCGCGGCGGGCATCGCGCCGCCGGCGGGCAGCATCGCGCTCGCGCGCCTGCAGCCGCAGTCCGGTGGCGGCGCGGTCTGCGAGCGCGTGGCCTGCGGTCGCACGGCCGACTGGGTACTGGCCGTGAAGGGCGAGGGCGGCGTTCTGCTGCCGACCGGGGCGGCGACGAAGTCCGATGCCGTCTTCGTGCTCGACGCGACGCTGACCTGGAGCGAGGCCGCGCTGGCCGGCGCCGAGGCCGTGCCGGCGTCGTTCGACCTGCGCGTGCTGCAGGCCGGCCTCGCCGCTGCCCAACTCTCGGGCGCGCTGATGGAAGTCTTCGAGCGCACGCTGCGCTACGCCAACGATCGCAACCAGTTCGGCCGTCCGATCGGCAAGTTCCAGGCGATCCAGCATCAGCTGGCCGTGATTTCGGAACACGTGTTCGCCGCCCGCATGGCCGCGCAGATCGGCTGCCGCGCGACCGGCATCGTGCCCGACCGGCTGCGCGTGGCGGTCGCCAAGGCGCGTACCGGCGAGGCGGCGCTGGAGGTCGCGTCGCTGAGCCACTCGATCCACGGCGCGATCGGCTTTACCGCGGAATTCGACCTGCAGCTGTTCACGCGACGCCTGCACGCATGGCGCCAGGCCGGCGGGTCGGAAGCGTACTGGCAGGACGTGCTGGGCGAAGCCCTGCTGGATGCGCGGGGCACGCTCGCGCTCGACCTGATCCGAACCACCACCGATGTCGCCTGACGTCGACCTACCGAGGACCCCCATGCAGGACTTCCTGAAATCCGAACGCGACGGCGCCGTGCTCGTGCTCACCATGAGCCAGCCCGCCACGCGCAACGCGCTCACCGGCAACACCGCGGTCGAGGAATTCGTGCAGGCCTGCGCGGCCGTGGTGCGCGACCCCGGCGTCCGCGCCGTCGTGCTGACCGGCGAGGGGCCGGTCTTCAGTTCCGGCGGCAACGTGAAGGACATGCAGCGCTACGAGTCCGGCGACCTGTCGCCCGAAGTCATCCGCGAGGAGTACCGCAATGGCATCCAGCGCCTGCCCAAGGCGCTCTACAACCTCGACGTGCCGGTGATCTGCGCGGTCAACGGTCCGGCCATCGGCGCCGGGCTCGACCTGACCTGCATGTGCGACATCCGTATCGCGTCGGAGAAGGCGACCTTCGCCGAGAGCTTCGTCAAGGTCGGCATCGTGCCCGGTGACGGCGGCGCCTGGCTGCTGCCGCGCGTGGTGGGCATGTCGAAGGCCTCTGAGATGGCCTTGACCGGCGACGCGCTCACCGCGCACGAGGCGCTGGCCTGCGGGCTGGTGTCGCGCGTGGTGCCGCACGAGGACCTCATGACGGCGGCGCTGCAGCTCGCCGCGCGCATCGCGGCGAACCCGGGCGGCGTGCTGCGCATGACCAAGCGGCTGCTGCGCGAAGGCCAGCGCAGTTCGCTCGAGTCGCTGCTGGAACTCTCGGCCGGTTACCAGGCGATCGCGCACATGTCGCCCGACCACCACGAGGCGGTGCGCGCCTTCGTCGAGAAGCGCAAGCCGAAATTCGCGGACTGACGCACGCGCGGTGCCGGCCGCAGCGAGGCGCTCAGGCGCTCGCGGCCGGGGCCGGCAGCAGGCGCCGCAGCGACGCGAAGAACAGGTCGGACTGCTCGCGCTCGCCCTGGATCTGCGCGGCGGTGTGCGCCGCGAGCGTCTCGTCGACGCGCACCAGCGGCCGGCCGGTCGATTGCGCGATGACCTGGTGCAGGCTGGCGCGCTCGAGGTAGTAGAGGTCGTCGTAGGCATGCGCGATGGTCGAGCCGGCGACGACGACGCCGTGGTTCGCCAGGAACGCGACGTCCTTGCCCTGC
>JAKONL010000216.1 GCA_022701965.1 Burkholderiaceae bacterium
ATCATGATGTCGATCTGGTAGTCCTCCAGCGCGGGATAGAGGATTTCCTCGACGACCGGGCTCAGGCGGTGGATCTCGTCGATGAACAGCACGTCGTTCTTCTCGAGGTTGGTCAGCAGCGCGGCCAGGTCCTTGGGCTTCTCCAGCACCGGGCCGGAGGTCTGGCGCAGGTTGACGCCGAGTTCGGCCGCGATGATGTGGGAGAGCGTGGTCTTGCCGAGGCCGGGCGGGCCGAACAGCAGCACGTGGTCGAGCGCCTCGGCGCGCTGGCGTGCCGCGCCGATGAAGATCTCCAGTTGCTCGCGCACCTTGGCCTGGCCGACGTACTCGTCGAGCAGCTTCGGCCGAAGCGCACGCTCGATGGCCTCCTCGTTCGGCGACGCGGGTGCGGCGGAAACCACGCGCGGCGGCGCGGGAGCGAAATCGTCGGTCTGGATGGTCATGGCGCGGAAGGATTGAGGGACAGTTTAGTGGCCGCGGGCGACAGCGGCGGCCGTCCGGGCATGTCGGCGGCTGGCAGAATGCCGGCTCCATCCAGAAGGGCCGCCAGCTTGTCCATCTACGAACTGAAGCCCCGTTTCCAGGCCTTCCTGCGGCCGCTGGTGGTCCGCCTGCACGCCCACGGCGTCACGGCCAACCAGGTCACCCTCGCGGCCTGCGTCGTCTCGGTCGCGCTCGGGCTCTGGCTGTTCGCCCTCCAGCCGTCCTCGCCCGGCGTCCTCGCCCTGATCCCGCTCTGGATGTTCCTGCGCATGGCCTTCAACGCGGTCGACGGCATGCTCGCGCGCGAGCACGGACAGCAGAGCGCGCTCGGCGCTTTCCTCAACGAGCTCACCGATGTCGTCTCCGACGCCGCGCTGTACCTGCCCTTCGCGCTCGTGGCGCCGTTTTCGCCGTTCTGGGTCGGCGTCGTGATCGTGCTGGCGGGGCTGAGCGAGTTCGCCGGCGCGCTCGGTCCGACCGTCGGCGCGTCGCGCCGCTACGACGGCCCGCTCGGCAAGAGCGACCGCGCCTTCGTCTTCGGCGCCCTCGGGCTGTACGTCGCCCTGGGGCTGCCGCTCGCCTCCTGGGCCGCAGGGCTGATGCCGCTCGTGGCCGCGCTGGTCGCCTGGACCATCGTCAATCGCATCCGGCGCGCGCTGGCCGAAGCCGGCGCCGCCCCGTCAAGGACCTCATGATTTCAGCCCGCGTGCCGCAAGCGCACCATTTCCAGACCCACGACGGCGTCTCCCTCTTCTACCGCCACTGGCCGGCCACGGGCGCGGTGCGCCGCGGCGCCGTCGTGCTGTTCCATCGCGGCCACGAGCACGGCGCGCGCATGGCGCACCTGGTCGACGAGCTCGACCTCCCCGACTTCGACTTCTTCGCCTGGGACGCGCGCGGCCACGGCGAATCGCCCGGCCCGCGCGGCCACAGCCCGAGCTTCGCGACCTCGGTGCGCGACGTGCAGACCTTCGTCGACCACATCGGCGCGGCGCACGGCGTGCCCGAGCGCGACCTGTACGTGGTCGCCCAGAGCGTGGGCGCGGTGCTGATCGCGACCTGGGCGCACGACTACGCGCCGCGGGTGCGCGGCCTCACGCTGGCGTCGCCGGCCTTCAAGGTCAAGCTCTACGTGCCCTTCGCGCGTGCCGGGCTCGGGCTCATGCACAAACTGCGCGGGCTGTTCTTCGTCAACAGCTACGTCAAGCCGAAGTTCCTCACGCACGACCCGGTCCGCATCGCCAGCTACGAGCGCGACCCGCTGATCTCGCGGCCCATCGCCGTCAACATCCTGCTCGACCTGTACGCCGCGGCCGAGCGCGTGGTGGAGGATGCCAACGCCATCGTGCAGCCGGTGCAGCTGCTGATCTCCGGCGCCGACTGGGTGGTGCACCACGCGCCGCAGCACCGCTTCTTCGAGCGCCTGGGCAGCGCGGTCAAGAGCAAGCTCGAACTGCCCGGCTTCTTCCACGACACGCTGGGCGAGCGCGACCGCGCGCCGGCTCTGGCGGCGGTGCGCGCCTTCATCCTGCAGCAGTTCGACGCGCCGTCGCCGCCGGTGGACCTGCGCGAGGCGCACCTGAACGGCGAAACGGCCGACGAATCGCGCGCGCTGGCCGCGCCGCTGCCGCCGCTGTCGGGGCGCGGGCTCTACTGGGCCGCGACGCGCGCCGGCCTGCGCCTGGGCGGCAGGCTCGCGACCGGCGTGCGGCTGGGTCACGACACCGGCTTCGATTCAGGCAGCACGCTCGACTACGTCTACCGCAACCGACCCCAGGGCAAGGGCGCGATCGGCCGCTCGATCGACACCAATTACCTGAACTCGATCGGCTGGCGCGGCATCCGGCAGCGCAAGCTGCATGTGGAGGAGCTGATCCGCGAGGCCATGGAGCGCCTGGCCGAGCGCCATCGCGAGGTGCGGCTGATGGACATCGCCGCGGGCCACGGCCGCTACATGCTCGACGCGGTGCGCTCGAGCCCGGTCAAGGCCGGCTCGATCCTGCTGCGCGACTACAGCGAGATCAACGTGCGCGACGGCACCGCGCTGATCGCCGAGCACGAGATGCAGGGCGTCGCGCGCTTCGTGCAGGCCGACGCCTTCGACCGCGTGAGCCTGGCGAGCGTGACGCCGCGGCCCACGCTGGCGGTGGTCTCGGGGCTCTACGAGCTGTTTCCCGACAACGAGATGGTGCGCCGCTCGCTCGCCGGCGTCGGCGACGCGGTGGAGGACGGCGGCTTCCTGGTCTACACCGGCCAGCCGTGGCATCCGCAGCTGGAGATGATCGCCCGCGCCCTGACCAGCCACCGCCAGGGCGAGGCCTGGGTCATGCGAAGGCGCACGCAGGCCGAGATGGACCAGCTGGTCGAGGAGGCGGGCTTCCGCAAGATCGCGCAGCGTATCGACGAGTGGGGCATCTTCACGGTGTCGCTGGCGGTGCGCACCGAATGACGGCCCGGTCCGCCCGGCGACCCTGGAGACGCGCCGCGGCGTGGCTCGCGCTGCTCGGACCGCTCTTCTACGCCACCTACGGTTTCGCGAACTGGTGGGCGGCGTCGCGCGCGCAGGTGCCGACGGCGGCCTTCGCCTGGGAACGCGGCATCCCGTTCTGGCCGTGGACCATCTTCGCGTACTGGAGCATCAACGTCTTCTACGCGCTGTCGCCCTTCCTGGCGCACGACCGGCACACGCTCGACCGGCATGTCTTCCGGTTGCTTACCGCGACGGTACTGGCCGTCGCCTGCTTCCTGCTGTGGCCGCTGCGCTTCGGCTTCGGGCAGCCGGCGGTCACCGGCGCGCCGGCCTTCCTGTTCGACGCCCTGCGCGGCTTCGACCAGCCGTTCAACCAGGCGCCTTCGCTGCACATCGCGCTGGCGGTGATCCTCTGGGACTGGTATCGGCGGCTCCTGCGGGCGCGATGGGCGCGTGTCGTGCTGCACGCCTGGGCGTTCGCGATCTGCGCCTCGGTGCTGACGACCTGGCAGCACCACTTCGTCGACATCCCGACCGGGGCGCTGCTGGGACTGGTGTGCGTCTGGCTGTGGCCGCTGGAACGCGTCGTGTCGCCGTTGCGCGGCTGGCGGCTGGCACGCGATCCGCAGCGCTGGATGCTCGCCGCGCTCTACGCGGCAGCGGCGGGCGCGCTGCTGGCGGCGGCGCTGCATCTGGGTAGCTTCGCGCTGTGGCTGGGCTGGCCGGCGGCGTCGCTGGCGCTGGTCGCGGCGAACTATGCGGCGCTCGGCGAACGCGGCTTCCAGATGGACGGTTCCGGCCGGATGCGCTGGGCCGCGCGCTGGCTCTTCGGACCCTACCGCTGCGCCGCGGCCGCCAACGCCTGGGCCTGGACGCACCGCTCGCCGGCCTCGGTCGAGGTGCTGCCGGGCCTGCGCCTCG
>JAKONL010000235.1 GCA_022701965.1 Burkholderiaceae bacterium
CCAGCCCCAAACCGACCTCCAAAGCGGGGCGGTCACCGGGTTCGAGGTGCTGTTGCGCTGGAAGCATCCGGCGCGCGGCGCGGTCTCACCCGCATTGTTCATCCCGATCGCCGAAGAGAGCGGCACCATCCTACAGGTCGGCGAATGGGTGCTGCGCGAGGCTTGCCGCGAGGCCGCCGGATGGTCCAATCCGCTGGCGATTGCCGTCAACGTCTCCGCCGTACACCTGCATGCGCCGCACTTCGTCCAGATGGTCCACGAGGTACTGTTCCAGACCGGCCTTCAGCCGCGACGCCTCGAGATCGAGATCACCGAGACTGCCCTGATCCGAGACCCTTCCCGCGCCCAGTCCGCGCTGCGCCAGCTGAAGGCTCTGGGCTTGCGCATTGCCATGGATGACTTCGGCACGGGCTACTCATCGCTGTCGAACCTGCGCGCCTATCCCTTCGACAAGATCAAGATCGACGGCTCGTTCATCCATGCGGTCGATAAGAACGAACAGACACAGGCGATCGTGCGCTCGGTTCTCGGGCTTGGCCGCGGTCTCGGCTTGCCGGTGGTCGCCGAGGGCGTGGAAACGTCGGCCGAACTGCAGTTCCTCGCTGAGGAGAGCTGTCAGTCCGCACAGGGATACTTGATGGGTCGGCCGGCACCGATCGAGCAGTTCGCGCGGCATACGCAGGGTGCGGCAGCAGACCTGCAACAAGCCGCCGTCGCCTGACCGGCGAGCGGATGCATCGTCGGCGCGCCGATCCGGCCATCAGCGTGTGCTATCAGTTCGTGATCGGTCCCCAGTACAGGCCTCAAAGGGTGGCTGATGAGTGTAAGGCTGGTCCTGGGCATCGTAGTCTTTCGCTGAGGTCAAGGTACCTGGGGCTTGCGTCGGAGCTACAGCAACTGGCCACCCGAGATGTCGAAGATCGTGCCGTTCGCCCAACCCATGTCATCCGAAAGGATCGCGGCGACCGCGCCGCCGACATCGTCCGGATGGCCGACGCGTCCCAAAGCGATGCCCTGAGCGACGAAGGCATTCACATGCTCGTTGTCGCGCACCGCACCGCCGCCGAAATCGGTCGCGATGGCGCCCGGCGCGATGGCGTTGACCCGGATACGGCGCTCACCGAGCTCGACCGCCATGTAGCGGGTCAGGACCTCGACCGAGGCCTTCACGGCCGCGTAGAGGCTGTAGCCCGCCATCGTGAAGCGCACGAAGCCGGACGAAACGTTCAGGATGCGCCCGCCGTCCTCGATGAGGGGCAGCAGCTTCTGGGTCAGGAAGACCGGCCCGCGCAGATGCGTGGCGATGAGCGATTCGAACTGCTCCTCGGTCGCCTCGGCGAAGTTCGCGAACAGGCCGTTGCCGGCATTGTTGACGAGAAAGTCGAAGCGCTCGCGCCCGAATTCGGCCTTCAGGGTTTCCGCCACCTTGGCTGCGAATGCCGGAAAGCTCGTCGAGTCGCTGACATCGAGAGACAGCATCGCGGCCGTGCCGCCCAGCGCCTCGATGTCCCGACGCAGTTCATCGGCTTCGGCCGCGCCGCTGCGGTAGGTGCCGACGATGTGGACCCCGCGCTTGGCGAGATGCAGCGCCATGTTGCGGCCGAGGCCGCGGCTGGCGCCGGTGATCAGGGCGATTTTCTGGGTCATGGTCTACCGTGGTGTGGTTGTCATGCTGCGAAGCACCGCCGCCAGGGCGCCGCCTCGATGCGTCAAGGTAGACGCCGCCGGTGCCGCAAACCCACCCGATCCGCTCAGCTTCTAGCCTGATTGTCTCAATCGCTTTGCCTTGGCAGACGAACGCTGGCATAGCGTGACGATGTCTGAACCGCTCCGTCCGCATCTCGACATCGCGCTGCGCCACGCCTCGGCGGGCCTGAACCCGACGCCAATCCCGCGGCTGGAGATCAGCCTCGGACAGGCGACCACCGGCCGGGCGCCCTGCCTGTACCGCTCGATGATCTGCTTCATCCTACAAGGCTCGAAGCAGGTGGCGCTCAACGACGAGCTCCTGAGTTACGATCCGGAGCACTACCTCGTCAGCGCCCTCGATCTTCCGCTGGTCGGCCAGATCCTCGATGCCGGCAGGGGGAAACCCTACGTCGCGGTGTCGTTGGTCCTGGACCCGGTCTTGCTGGCCGATGTCGCATTGAGCATGCCTCCGGTGCGGGACGCGGACCCGCAGGGAATCGGCCTCGCGATCAACCCGATGACGCCACCGGTGCGCGACACCCTGCTGCGCCTGCTCTCGATGCTCGACACCCCGGACGACATTCCCGCTCTTGCGCCCTTGGCGGAACGGGAGTTGCTCTATCGTCTCCTGCAGGGCCCACAGGGTCGCCTGTTACGCCAGGTCGCCCAGCCTGAAGGTGCGTTGAGCCGTGTTCGTCGCGCGATCGAGTGGATCAGGGACAACCAGAACCTGCGGCTGCGCATCGAGGCGCTCTGCGATGCAAGCGGCATGAGCCGCGCCAGCCTGCACCGCCACTTCCTCGCGATGACGGGGCTCACCCCGCTCCAGTACCATAAGCAGCTCAGATTGCAGGGGGCGCGGCAGCTGCTGCTCGCCGGCGACCATAGCGCGTCCGATGTGGCTTTCGTGGTCGGCTACGAGAGTGCCTCGCAATTCGGTCGCGAGTACCTTCGCCAATTCGGCGTACCGCCGGCGCGCCACGTTCGGCAGACCAGGCTTACGAAGGGCGATCCGACTTGTCATAGCGCCTGAACCGGCTGGTGCGATCTGCCCAACTCAGTTGGCTGGCGGCGGGCCTTCCCAGGGCCTGCTGAAATTCGAGATCGGGTGCGGAAAGCAGGCCCGTTCCGCTGTATCGCTACTGCAAAGGGGACCGTCCGGCATCCACCCGTTCCAGCCGTAGGACGTTGCCTTATCGAGCAAGCTGCAAGTGGACACTCCCGATTTCCGCATAGGGTCGATAGCGGCGGTTCGGCGCCTACCGGCCCGATGTCGGCTACTGGCGCACAGCCGAATAAGTTGAGCGCGAACTCCTGACCCGTTGCAGACCTTCCGCCCCGCCGATGCGGATGTCCGCTCGGGGGGTTAAAGCGGCCCCAAAAGTGGCGGCCATGACGTCAGCATGTAGTGGCCCATTGTCATGGTGGCCATTCTGGTGCGGGAGCCAGCGGGGTTTCTGTGGGGCAGAGGTAATTTTCTCGAAAATCGTTGCGTGCCACTAGACGACCGGTCTAATCAGGTCCATATTCGGGGCATGGCACACGTCAGCGGCAACACCG
>JAKONL010000253.1 GCA_022701965.1 Burkholderiaceae bacterium
GCATGCCCTCGACGCCGTTGATCTGTTCCTCGAGCGGCGTGGCGACAGTCTCGGCGATCACCTTGGGGTTGGCGCCGGGGTACTGAGCGCGGACGACGACCGAGGGCGGCGCGACTTCGGGGTATTCGGAGATCGGCAGGCTGCGCAGCGCGACCAGGCCGGCGATGAGCATCAACACCGACAGCACGCCGGCGAAGATCGGCCGGTCGATGAAGAATCTGGAGAGGTTCATGGCGGCCTCAGGAGTTGGATGCCAGCTTGGCCGGAGCCGCCGGCGACACGTTGGCGGGCGCCTTCGCCTCCATCGGCACGGGCTCGGGCTTGACCGTGGCGCCGGGCCGCACGTGCTGCAGGCCGTTGACGATCACGCGCTCGCCGGTCTTCAGGCCGGCGCTCACGACCCGGAGTCCGTTGGCCGGCGCGCCGAGCGTGACCTCTCGGTATTCGGCCTTGTCGTTCGCATCGACGACGAGCACGAACTTCTTGCTCTGGTCGGTTCCGATGGCGCGCTCGCTCACCAGCACGACGCGGCTGCTGTGCGCCTGGCCCATGCGGATGCGGGCGAACTGGCCGGGGATCAGCGAGCCGTCCTTGTTGTCGAACGCGGCGCGCACGCGCACGGTCCCGCTGCGCGCGTCGACCTGGATGTCGATCAGCTGCAGCCGGCCTTCGAACGGCGTGCCGTTGCTCGCCGCGGTGCCCATCTGCACGGGGATGCGGTCGAGCTCGGCGCGCGAGCCCGATGCGGTGGCCGTGTCCTTGAGCGCGCGGCCGACGATCTGCTCGTCGGCGTCGAAGCTCGCGTAGATCGGGCTGACCGACACCAGCGTGGTGAGCACCGGCGCGCCCGGACCGGCCGAGACCAGGTTGCCGACCGTCACCTCGAGCCGGCCGACGCGGCCCGCGACCGGTGCTCGCACCTGCGTGTAGCCCAGGCTCAGGCGCGCGGTCTGCAGCGAGGCTTGCGCCGCCCGCAGGCTGGCGTCGGCTTCGCGCCCGGCGTTCACGCGCTCGTCGTACTCACGCTGCGCGATGGCTTTTTCTTCCCAGAGCCGGCGCGAACGCTCCTGCTCGCTGCGGCTGAACGAGGAGCGCGCCTGCGCCGATGCGACCTGCGCCTCGGCACGGTCGACCTCGGCCGCATAGGGCGCCGGGTCGATGGTGATCAGCAGGTCGCCCTTCTTCACGAGGGCGCCTTCCTTGAAGTGCACCGAGAGCAGCGCGCCGGCGACGCGCGAGCGCACGTCCACCCGCTCCACCGCTTCGAGCCGGCCCGAGAATTCGTCCCACGCGGTGACCTCGGTCTGCACGACGGTCGCGACAGAGACGGCCGGTGGCGGCGGTGCCGCGGGCGGCGCGGCGGCGTCGGCGGGCTGCAGGCCGAAGAGCGCGGAGGCGACCGCCGCGACGGCGGTGAGCAGCGTCACGGTCGGCCAGACGCCGCGGCGGGCGACGGATGCGAGCTGATGGGTGAAGTTGTCGGACATGGCGAATTCCTCGATGACTCTTTTTGGGATGCAGGAAGCCCGTACGCGGCCCCGGGTAGGGGCGCGAACGAAGGGCGGGGGTCGAAAAGCGGAGCGTCCGGACTTCCGGTGCGCTGTCGGCGGGGCGCCTAGTGCGGCGGCGGTGCTGCTTCAGGCGCGGGTGGCCGCGTCGTCTCGAAGAAGAGCCGGAACTGCTGCAGCACCGATGCCGAGCACGGACAAGCGGCATCGGCCGTCGCCGGATCGGCCAGCGCTTCGGGCCAGCCCCGGGCGCTCGCGAGCATCTGGCTGCGCACCGGAATGCCGGCGTCCTGCAGACGTTTCGCATAGGCGAGCGCCTCGTCGCGCATCGGGTCGTCCTGGCCGGTCAGCACCAGCGTCGGCGCCAGGTCGGCCAGGCGGCGCGCTGCGCCCGGCACCGCGTACGGATGCTCGGCGTCACGCGGGCACTTCAGGTAGTCCTTCCAGCCCTGGAAGTACTTGCAATCGGTCACGTCCCTCATCTCGCTGGTCGCTTCACGCATCGACGCGGTTCCCACGCACGGGTCGAGCATCGGCGAGAGCAGAAGTTGCCCGGCGAGCGGCGGATGGGCGCGGTCGCGCGCGATCAGCGCCAGCGACGCCGCGAGATTGCCGCCGGCCTCCTCGCCCGCGAGATAGACCTGGGCGCCCTTGCCGGCGAATTTCGCCCGCTGCCTGTAGAGCCAGACCAGCGCTTCGTAGCCGACCTCGATCGCGTCCGGAAACGGATGCAGCGGCGCCAGCGGATAGGCCATCGACACCACTGCCGCGCCGGCCTCGACCAGCAGGCGCGCCACGCAGCGCCCGTCGTCCAGGTCGCCGCAGGCGAAGTTGCCGCCGTGGAAATGCAGCACCAGCGGCCGCGCCGGCGTGCCGGCCGCGACCCGTCCCGCACGGATCCCGTAGGTCCGCGCGGCGACCGGTGCCCGGCCGGCCAGCTCGATCACGATGTCCTTCTCGTCCGCCTGCGAAGCGGACGGCGACGCGGCAACGTTCGCCGGGGTCGGGTCTGAGCGGGAGGTGGAGCGAGTGGGCATGCAGCAAATGTACAAGTGCGAAACGGCCTTCGGACACGCCGGTTCGCACTGCACTGTTTCCAGTCTGATCACAATCGCGCCTGCGGCAGCGATGAAAATTCGGCCGAGGAGGATTTACTCATGGACCAGATCCAGGCAATGCGGATCTTCGCCCGCGTCGTCGAGTCGGGCAGCTTCACGCGCGCGGCCGATTCGCTGGCACTGCCCAAGGGTACGGTCACCAAGCAGATCCAGGCGCTGGAGGCGCGCGTGCACGTCAAGCTGCTCAACCGCACCACCCGGCGCGTCACCGTGACGGCCGACGGCGCCGCCTACTACGAGCGCGCGTCGCGCCTGCTGGTCGATCTCGACGACCTCGACGCGAGCATGACCAACGCGCAGTCCACGCCGCAGGGGCGCCTGCGCATCGACGTCGGGTCGGCCACGGCGAGCCTGGTGCTCATTCCCGCGCTGTCGACCTTCTACGAGCGGTTTCCGGACATCCAGCTCGACCTCGGCGTGAGCGACCGCGTGATCGATCTCGTGGCCGACAACGTCGACTGCGTGATCCGCGTCGGCG
>JAKONL010000279.1 GCA_022701965.1 Burkholderiaceae bacterium
CATTGCGCCCTCTCATGAGCGAACAGGGCTACATGCACCGGCGCGTGCAGGTGGAGGTGGCCTGGTTCGTGGCGCTGTCGGACTGCGGCTTCGCCGAGTTCAAGCCGCTCACGCCGGGCGCGCGCAAGTACCTCCAGGGCCTGGTGGCCAACTTCTCCGAAGCCGACGCGATGGCGATCAAGGAGATCGAGAAGACCACCAACCACGACGTCAAGGCCGTCGAGTACTGGATCAAGTCGAAGTTCGAGGCCCGGCCGGAGCTGCTGGCGGCCTCCGAGTTCGTGCATTTCGCCTGCACCAGCGAGGACATCAACAACACCAGCCATGCGCTGCAGCTGAAGGCCGCGCGGGAGACGGTCATCCTGCCGGCCGTCGACGGCATCATCGGCACCCTGCGCACCATGGCGCACAAGTACGCCGACGTGGCCCTGCTGTCGCGCACCCACGGCCAGACCGCCAGCCCGACCACCGTCGGCAAGGAGATCGCCAACGTGGTGGTGCGCCTGGCCGCGGCCCGCGAACGCATCGCCGGCGTGCAGCTGATGGGAAAGATGAACGGTGCCGTCGGCAACTTCAACGCCCACCTGGCCGCCTGGCCGGACTTCGACTGGGAAGCCTTCAGCCGCAAGGTGATCGAGACGCCGGCGCCGCACGGCCTGGGCCTGGGCTTCCAGCCCTACAGCATCCAGATCGAGCCGCACGACTACATGGCCGAGCTGTTCGACGCCGTGGCACGCGCCGACACCATCCTGATCGACTTCTCGCGCGACATCTGGGGCTACGTGAGCCTGGGCTACTTCAAGCAGCGCCTGAAGAAGGGCGAGATCGGCTCCAGCACGATGCCGCACAAGGTCAACCCGATCGATTTCGAGAACGCCGAGGGCAACCTGGGCCTGGCCAACGCCCTGCTGCGGCACCTGAGCGAGAAGCTGCCGATCAGCCGCTGGCAGCGCGACCTGACCGACAGCACGGTGCTGCGCAACATCGGCGTCGCCTTCGGCTATGCGGTGCTCGCCTACGCGAGCCTGTCGACCGGTCTCAACAAGCTCGAACTCAACGAGGAAGCGCTGGCCGACGACCTCGACGCCTCATGGGAAGTGCTGGCCGAGCCGATACAGACGGTGATGCGCCGCTACGGCGTGCAGGGCGCCTACGAGCAGCTCAAGGAAGTCACGCGCGGCAAGACCGTGACGGCCGAGGCGCTGCACGGCCTGATCCGCTCGCTCGAGATTCCGGAGCCGGAGAAGGAGCGTCTGCTCGCGATGACGCCGTCGAGCTACGTCGGCAAGGCCGCGGAACTGGCGAAGCGGGTCTGATGGCCCTCAAATCGACCATCTTCAAGGCGAATCTCGCCGTCGCCGACATCGATCACGGCTACTACGCCGACCACGCGCTGACGCTGGCGCGCCATCCGAGCGAGAACGACGAACGGATGATGGTGCGGCTGATCGCGCTGGCGCTCAATGCCCACAAGCTGCAGAGCGTGTGCGACGGCGACGGGGTGCTCGGCTTCGGTGCCGGACTGTCGAACCCCGACGATCCCGACGTCTCGCTGCGCGACTTCACCGGGCGCACGCGGGTCTGGATCGAGGTCGGCCAGCCGGAGGAGAAGCCGTTGCAGAAGGCCTGCGGCAAGGCCGACGAGGTGCTGCTCTACTGCTTCAGCCACGCCGCGGGCATCTGGTGGAAAGGCATCGAGAACAAGCTCGCGCGCCTGCAGAACCTGCAGGTCTGGCGCATTCCGAGCGAGACCTCGCAGGCGGTCGCCGCGCTCGCCCAGCGCAGCATGCAGCTGCAGGCCACGGTGCAGGAAAACGTGCTGATGCTGGGCGACGGCCGGAACAGCATCGACATCGAGCTGGCCCGACTGAAGTGACCGGCCGCCGGCTTCAGGCCGGCATCATCGCGCCGCACTGCCAGCACTGCTCGAAACCGCCTTCGACCAGTTCGCCGCAACGGCAGTGCCAGCGCCGCTGAGGACGGTTCTGCAGAGCATGCAGGGCATGCTCGGCTCGTGCGAACTGCGTGTCGTCCTCGACCCAGATCTCGGGCAGGCACTGGTCCGGCGGCAACTGGCCGACCGCGCCGCCGAGGAACTCCCGCTGCACCGACGCCGCGATGCCTTCGTCGCCCAGCGCATGCACCCAGAGCGTGGCGATCGCGAGATTGGGGGCCTGCGCGAGACGGCGCATCAGGATCCGGCCTCCCGCGCCCGCTCGGCATAGGTGTTGAAGCGCCACGCCTTGTCTTCCATGGTGATGCGGCGCCAGGTCGCGCGCTTCTCGACCGGCGTCATCGCGGGCCAGTGCTGGACCTCGTCGAACTTGCGCCCGCAGCCCTTGCATTCCTCGTCGCCCTGGCTGGTGGAGCAGATCGCGATGCACGGCGTGTCGGGCGTGGATTCGTACCAGGCGAGCCAGGCGGCCCACGCCGCTGCCGGGAAGCCGGTCTCGGCGACCTCGTCCTCGCGGTGGTAGACCATCAGCGCGTAGACGCGCGCCAGGGCACGCAGCTCGGGCCCCAGCGTGATGCCGTCGATCGACGGCGTCCGGGCACGCCAGAAGTTGATGGCGGCCTCGATGTCTGTGATGTGGATGGCGGCCATGGACGCTGCGGAGACGACTCGGGAAAGGCGGCAGGCATCATAGTCCGGCAATGTCCCGCCATTTCTCATGGACTTCCGATTGCTACTTATTCGATAGCAGACAACGGCCCTTCGGCGCGGCTTCCGGACCGATCCCGACCAGGCACTGGCAAACCCTCGATTGCCACTGTCCGACCCGGATGCTCTAATCCGCCCCACGAAGGGGAGTAGCTCCCGCCCGTCGTTCGCGCCGCTCCGGCGTCGCGCCTCGGGTATCGACAGGTCGTCAATACGAAGCACAACAATCTTCCGGCCTGTCGGGCCGCCCATGGGCGGCCGAGCAAGACCTTCGATTGGAACCTGCGCAGGTTTGATCGAAGCGATTGCACATCCGGACCTCTTCCAGGGTCCTCCACAGCCGCTTCGATCCGATCCGTACAGGACGGAAATCGAAACGCAAAGAGGACGCCATGGAAGCATTCATGACCCCGGAATTCTGGGTCGCGGTCGGTCAGATCATCATGATCGACATTCTCCTGGGCGGCGACAACGCCGTCGTCATCGCGCTGGCCTGCCGCAAGCTGCCGCCCGCCCAACGCACCAAGGGCATTCTCTGGGGGACCGCCGGCGCCATCGTGCTGCGCGTGATCCTGATCTTCTTCGCGCTCACGCTGCTGGCCATCCCGTTCCTGAAGGTGGTGGGCGCGCTGCTGCTGGTGTGGATCGGCGTCAAGCTGCTCGCGCCCGAGCACGACGACGCGCACGGCAACATCGCCGGCAGCGACAAGCTGTGGGCCGCCGTCAAGACCGTGATCGTCGCCGACCTGGTGATGAGCGTGGACAACGTGATCGCCATCGCCGGTGCGGCGCAGGGTGCCGGCGATGCCCACCAGATGCCGCTGGTGATCTTCGGCCTGCTCGTGAGCATCCCGATCATCGTCTGGGGCAGCCAGCTGGTCATCAAGCTGATGGACCGCTATCCGATGATCATCACCGCCGGCGGCATGCTGCTGGGCTGGATCGCCGGCACGATGCTGATCTCCGACCCGGCGGTCGTGCGCCTGGACGCCTGGACCTGGGTGCCGAAGATTCCGCAGACCGACACCGTGAAGTACGCCGCCGGCATCATCGGCGCGCTGCTGGTCCTGGTCATCGGCAAACTGGTGGCGTCGCGCCGCCCGAAGGCCGAGCATCCGGCGGCGGGAGCGCTCTGACGCGGCGCGCGCCGCACCGCAATACCGCTCACCCGACGACACCGTTTCTGCAACGCTGAACCACAGAAGGAGAACGACATGGAAAAGATCATTCTTTACGTCGACGACGCGAGCTATGCGCGCGAGTTCCTGGCCAACGCACCGGCCGAGACGGTCGGTGCCGGCGCGAAGCACTGGGTGCTGGTGGCTTGCGCCCCGCGCATGACGCATCGCATCAGCAAGTGGGTGAGCCACAGCGCGCGCGAGAACTGGCGCGGCAAGTGGTTCGCCAAGACGCAGGACCAGATCGTGCCGCTGCTGCGCCGCCCGGGCGACGCCATCACGCCGGTGCTGGCGCAGGGTTCGCTCACCGACCTGACGCAGCGCCTGAAGCTCGACCACGGTGCCGCGCGCGTGGTCGACGCGCGCCGGCCGAAGATGGGCGTGGACCTCGAGCCGGTCCTGCCGGGCCAGAAGCCCGCCGGCAACGCCAACTGGTCGCTGCCGGGCGCCGCGATGAGCCTGGGCGCCCTGCTGGTGCTGGCCAACGAGCTCGGCGAGTAGGCGCAGCAGGCCCCCGGTCAGCGCGGATCGGTCATCGCGGCGACCGACTCGCGGGGTCGCGCGATCTGTCCCAGGTTCTCGTAGACGAGCCGCTGGGGCACGACCTCCCAGCCGAGCTTGTTCCGGATCTCGATGACGGCACGCATCGCGAGCAGCGAATGCCCGCCGAGATCGAAGAAGTTGTCGCGCAGGTCGACCGACTCCAGGTCCAGCAGGTCGCACCAGATCGCGGCGATGGCGTGCTCCGCGGCCGATTCCGGCTTCGACCGCCGGGTTGTGGCCGAAACCTTTGCGGCCGGCTTCGGCACGGGCAGCGCGTTGCGATCGATCTTGCCGTTCGGCAGCAGCGGCAATGCCTGCATCCACACCACGTGCTGCGGCAGCATGTAGTCGGGCAGCCGTTTGCGCAGATGCTCGCGCAGCTCGGCGATGCCGAGCGCATCGGCCGCAGCATCGGCATCGCCGTCGCGCGGCACGAGATAGGCGATCAGGCGGACGTCGTCGTCGCGGCCTTCGCGGTCGCTGCGCGTATCGACGATGCACTGCGCCACGTCGGGATGGTCGAGCACCGCCGATTCGATCTCGCCGAGTTCGATGCGCAGTCCGCGCAACTTCACCTGGCGGTCGAGCCGGCCGAGATGCTCGAGCCAGCCGTCGTGCCGCCAGCGGCCCAGGTCGCCGGTGCGATAGAGGCGCTCGCCGGGCGAGGCGGCCTCGGCATCCGGCACGAAGCGGTCGGCCGTGAGTTCCTCGCGCCGGTGGTAGCCGAGCGTGACGCCGGCACCGCCGATGCACAGCTCGCCGGGAACGCCGACCGGGCACGGGTGGCCGGCCTCGTCGAGGATCTGCACGGTCGTGTTGTCGATCGGGCGGCCGATCGAGATGCCCGAGCGCGGCGACGCCACGCGCCAGACGGTCGACCACACGGTGGTCTCGGTCGGCCCGTACATGTTCCAGACCTCGGCGTCGCCCTCGAGCAGTCGTTGCGCCAGCGCGGGCGGCAGCGGCTCGCCGCCGACCAGCGCCTTGAAGCCGCCTGCATGCCCCTGGCCGCTGTCGCGTCCGCTCCAGCCCGCGTCGAGCAGGGTGCGCCAGAGCGTGGGCGTGGCCTGCATCGCCGTGGCGTCGTGCTGCGCCAGCAGGTCGCGCAGGGCGTGCGGGTCGTGCGCCTGGCTCGTGCCGGCGACCACGACCTGGGCGCCGACGGCCAGCGGCAGCAGCAGCTCGAGCACCGCGATGTCGAAGGACAGCGTGGTCACGGCCACCAGCCGGTCCTGCGCGGTCAGCCCGGGTTCACGCGCCATGCTCGCCAGGAAGTTCACCACCGCCCGGTGCGGTACCGCGACGCCCTTGGGGCGTCCGGTCGAGCCGGAGGTGTAGATCATGTAGGCCGCGTCCAGCGGATGCGCGTCGTGCTGCGCATCGGGCGCGAGCGGTGACGAGGCGTCGCCGTCTGCCGCGGTCTCGCCCTCGATCGCGCCGTCGTCGCGCAGCCCGAGCAGGGGCAGGCCCGACTCGGCCGCCAGGCCGGCCAGCCAGCCCGCCGGCGTGCCGCGCGTGAGCAACGCCGACAGGCCCGCGTCCTCGACCATGAAGTGCAGCCGGTCGGCCGGAAAGGCCGGATCCAGCGGCACGTAGGCGGCACCCGACTTGAGCACGCCGAGCATCGCCACGACCATGACCGCGTCCCGTGCCACGCCGAGTCCCACGCGATGGCCGCGGCCGATGCCGCGCGCGCGCAGGACACGCGCCAGCGTGTTCGACCGCGCCTCCAGCTCGCCGTAGCGCAGCATGCGGCCGGTCGCGTCGACCAGGGCGACGTCGTCGCGGCGCGCCGGATCGGCGATCGGAAGATGGCGATGTACGGTCTGCGCGGCGGGCAACGGCGTCTGCGTGGCGTTCCAGCCCCCGCGCAACGCGGCCAGCTGCGCCGGCGCGACGACCGGAAACGCCGACAGCGACTGCGACGGCGCGGCCATCACGGCTTCGAGCAGCGCCAGGTAGTTGTCGCGCATGCGTTCGATGGTGGCGCCGTCGTAGAGATCGGTCGCGTACTCGAAGTGCACGCGGTGCGTGAATTCGGTGTCGATGTGCACCGACAGGTCGAACTGCGCCGTCGCGCGATCGAAGACGAATTCCTCCAGGTCGAGCCCGGCATGGTCGAGCCGTCCGAGCGGCGCGTTGAGCACGTTGAAGAGCACGCGCACCAGCCCTTCGGGATGCACGGCGCGGTCGTGGCCCAGCGTCTCGACCAGCTCGTCGAACGGTGCCTCCTGGTGGGCATAGGCGTCGATGGCGGTCGTGCGCACGCGGCGCACCAGGTCGACGAAGCTCGGGTCGCCGGCGAGGTCGGTGCGCATCACCAGCGTGTTGACCAGCGTGCCGACCAGATGCTCGGCGCTGAAGCGATGGCGGTTGGCGACCGGCGTGCCGACCGCGATGTCGGTGCCGCGCGCCTGGCGCGACAGCATCAGCTTGAAGACCGCCAGCAGCACCACGAAGGGCGTGACCGACTCGCGCGCGCAGAACGCGCGCACGGCGCTGCGCAGGTGCGGCGCCAGGGTGGCCGAGGCGCGGCCGCCGCCGAAGCTCGGCCGCGCCGGACGCGGAAAGTCGGTCGGCAGGTCGAGCGGCGACAGGTCGGCCAGGCGCGCGCGCCAGTAGGCGAGCTGCGGCGCGCGCTGCGCCACCGCGGCCGGGCTGCGCTGCCAGGCGGCGTAGTCGGCGTACTCGACGGGCACCGGCGGCAGCTCGGGCATGCCGCCCGCGCGCCAGGCGGTGTAGGCGTCCAGCGCCTCGCGCATCAGCACCGTGAACGACCAGTTGTCGGCGATCGCGTGGTGCATCACCCACATCAGCGCATGGTCGCCTTCGCCGAAGCG
>JAKONL010000429.1 GCA_022701965.1 Burkholderiaceae bacterium
CCAGCCTGATGAGGCCGATCGCGCTGCGCGTGCAGGTTCGCAGCTTCGAAGCGGTGTGCCGCGCGGTCGAGGCGCGGCTTGGCACGGGCGTGCTGCCTCTCCACGCGGCCCGCAGCTTCGCGGCAGCCATGCGCCTGCGCGTGGTGCCCCTCGACGAACCCTGGGCCATGCGCCGCATGTGGCTATGCCTGCGCGCGGAGCCGCCGGCCGATTCGCCGCTGCGCGCCCTGGTGGATTACCTCGGCGCATCGGCGCAGTCCGATGCCGTGGAAGTCGCAGTGGCGATCGGCTGAAGCGGCGGCGACGGCATCACGCCAACGCGTCGGAACGCCAAACCATCATCTTCTCGGTCTGCATCTCCCGCATCGTGTGCGGTATCCCGCCGACGCCGTGCCCGGAGCTCCGCGCTCCTGCGAAGGGCATCCAGTCCACGCGGAACAGGGTGTGTTCGTTGACCATCACCGCGGTGCCGTCGAGGTGGCGATAGCAATGCATGGCCGTGTCGATGTCGCGCGTGAACACGGCGGCCTGGAAAGAGTAGGGCAGATCGTTGGACAGCGCGATCGCGGTATCGATCCGATCGTAGGCGTAGACGCAGACGACCGGGCCGAAGACCTCCTTGCGCGTCACATCGGCGTCGAGGGGAGGCTCCAGCAGCACGGTGTTGGCGTAACAGCTGGCCGAGATCTTCTCTCCGCCGGAGACGAGGCCGGCGCCACTGTCCACCGCGGCCTTGACCCAGCGGTCGACACGGTCGACCTCGCTGTGGCGGATCAACGGCCCGACCTCGGTATCGGCCCGCAGCGGATCGCCGATCGCCATCCGGTTTCCGAGTCGCGCGATGCCGTCGGCCACGCTTTCGGCGATGCTGCGATGCGCGAACACGCGCTGGACGCCCACGCACGCCTGGCCGGCGTGCCAGAAGGAGCCGCGGGTCAGTCGCGGGAGCGCCATCCCGAGGTCGGCATCGTGATCGACGATCACGGGCGCGACGCCGCCGTGTTCGAGCGCGCAACGCGCACCCGGCGCCAGCCTGGAACGTAGCGACCAGCCGACCGCCGCCGAACCGATGAAGCTGAAGAAGCCGACCCGCGGGTCGGCGACCAGTTTCGTCACCTGTTCCAGGTCCAGCGGAAGCACCATCCGGGCCCAGTCCGGCGGCAGTCCCGCCTCGTGGAAGATGTCGATCACGGCGCGGCAGCTGAGCGGCGTCGCCGGCGCGGGCTTGACGATGACCGGCGCGCCGACCGCCACGGCCGGCGCGACCTGGTGCACCACCAGGTTGAATGGGTGGTTGAACGCGCTCACGCCCACCACGACACCGATCGGTTCGTACTGCGTGAACGCCACGCGGCCCGCGGAGGTGGCGTTCAGATCCATCGGGATCACATGGCCCCCTTCGGTGCGCAGCACGTCGATGCAGCTCCGGATTCCATCGATGCCGCGATCGACCTCGATCAGCGAATCGCGATAGGGCTTGCCGCCCTCGTGCGCGGCCTGGCGTGCCAGCGCCTCCCGCCGTTCGGTGGCGATTTCCGCGGCGCGTCCGAGGATGGCGATGCGGCGCTGCTTGGTGAGCCATTGGCGCCGGTCGCGGAACAGCGCATGCGCGGCTGCGAGCGCTCGCTCGATGTCGTCGGGGGTCGATGTGCTGGCCTGGCCCACCCAGGCGCCATCGAAAGGCGAGCGGACTTCAATCGTTGCGGTCATGGCGGAATTCTTTCGGCTGCGGAAATATCAGGCCTTGGGCATTTCGCGCGGCACCGTGCTGGAGAACGATGCCCGTTCGCGCGCCTGCGCGGCCAGCGCTTCGAGCGCGGGCATACGAGGCAGCCATGGCGCGCCCGCGAAGCGGAAGCGGATGTAGTCGGCCAGCACGACGGCCGTGATGACCCCGATGTCTGCGGCTGCTTCAGTCAGCGACGGTGGGTCGGCTTCGAGACGCTCCAGCGCGCCGATCACCGAGCGGCGCCGCCGGAGGCCGACGGGCGATTCGTCGAACGCCGGATCGATGCGGCGGCTGATGATGATGGCGGCGGCGGCGTCGATCCCGCCCATGGCGACGCCGGTGCGTGCGATCGCGCGCGCAGGCTCGGGACCGAGCAGGGAGGGCGCCGGATGCTGCGTTTCGAGCCACAGAAGGATCAGGAGACTCTCGGTCAGCGGCGGTCCGTGGTCGGGCAGCAGCGTCGGCACGCGCGCGCTCGGGTTGGCGGCGAGCAGTCCGGGATCGTCGGTCCACGGGTCCGTCAGGCGGCCTTCGAAGTCTCCGAGGCCTTTTTCGGCGAGCGCGATGCGCGCCACGCGGGCATAGGGCGAAGTGGTGCTGAAGTAGAGCTGCATGCGTTCCCTTTCAGTTGCGGGGCCGGCTGGCGGCGAACGATGCGCGTTCGCTCAGCCGGGCCTGGAGCGCGCGCAATGCCGGCAGGTCGGAGAGCCAGGACGCTTGCGGGAATCGAAAGTCGATGTAGTCGAGGGCGACGATGGCGGCGATGGCGTCCAGCAACGGCGTATCGCCTGCGTACGGAGGCGGATCGCCGTCGAGCCGCTGCAGGCTCTCGACCATGGTGCGCCGACGGCGCAGGCCGACCGGATCGGTGTCGAACGAGGCCCCTGCCGTCTTGCGGCCGATGAGCGTATGCACCGCCGCGTCGATCGCGCCCATGGCGATGCCGGCGCGCGACACCACGGCGAGCGCCGCCGGCCCCAGCAGCGAAGGGGCGGGGCGCTCCCGTTCCAGCCACATGACGATCAGCAGGGACTCGGTCAGCGGCCACCGCTCCTCGGCGACCAGCGTGGGGACACGCGAGGCCGCGTTGAACTCCCGCAGCCGGGGCGGATCGGCCCACGGGTCCACGACGTCGGTCGAGACGTCGGTGATGCCTTTCTCGGCCAGGGCGATGCGGGCGAGGCGCGCATACGGTGAAGTGGTGTTGAGCAGCAGGTGCATCGTGATGTCCCGAGAAACGAGGGGCGGCCCGTTCAGGCCGGGATGGCGCCGAGCTGTTTGAGCAGTCCCAGGTTGTCGAGCAACGCCCAATGCTCGATCAGGACCCCGTCGCGGATCTGGAACAGGTCGAGCACGCCGATGTCGATCTCCCGGCCTGTCGCGGGCATGTCGCCGAACGCGCCGGTGTGCGTGCCCTTCACGCGCAAGCGCACCAGGACCTTCTCGCCTTCGGCCACGAAATCCTCGAACACGAGCGCCATGTCGGGAAACGCTGGCAACAGCGCGTCGTGCAACTGCGCGACGCCGCCCGGCCCGCGCACCTCGAAAGGCAGGCCGGGGTCGTGGCGCACGAAACCGGGCGCGATGCGCGCGGCCATCCACCGCGTATCGCGCGCGAGGAATGCGGTGAAGTAGTCGCGGCAGAGCTGCTTGTTCGACTCGAGGCTCATGGGTCTGTCTCCTGATGGGGGGTGCGTCGGCGTCGCCGGACGGTCAAGCCGGCTGCACGTCGAAGCCGAGCCGGGGGAAATGCAGGTGCAGATCGCCGGCCGAGGCGTCCTGCCGGTGGATCACGATCTCGCCGTCGCTCGCCGCGACCAAGGCGCCGGTCACGGGAACCCGCGCGTTGTCGTCGGGCGTCACGCTGACCGTCGAACCGATGCGCAGGTCGCCGGGGTCGGCGGACCCGGTCAGGCGGGTCGCCGGTGCCGGACTCGCGTCGCGCGCGACGGCCAGCGCGTCCTCCGGGGTCATCGGGGTCGGGCGGCCATGGCCGATGGCGGCGATGCGGTCGTACCAGGCGGGAAGCGGCCCGTCGATGCCGAGCATCGTGTCGACCGCGGCCGGGCAGTTCTTGCGCAGCAGGTGGATCGTCTGGTAGCAGGTCAGGTCGAGTCCGCTCGGCATGTCGCCGAAGACGAAGCGCCGGCCGTCGGCGAGCGCCGTCTTCAGCCAGCCGTAGTGCGCGGCGATCAGCTGCCGATGCCGCGGCAATGCCGGCGCCATCGCTTCCTTGCTGATGTCCACGTAGAGGTAGCCTTCCTTGCGGTCCTTAAGGAACTCGGGCGGGATGTGCTCGCCGATGAAATGCGTCAGCACGCCGATCGTCGGGATCCAGAGCGCCCGATCCCATGCGAACGCCAAGCCGCGGGCCACGCCTTCGCAGCCGTGCGGGTACAGGCTCGCGTGCGCCGGCGCCGGATACAGCCGCTCCAGCGCCGGCAGGATGAGGTGGGTGTCGCAATAGATGTCGGCACCGATCTGCAGCACGGGCGCGCGCCGGTAGCCGCCGGTCAGCGGCTCCAGGAGCGGGCGCGGCGGAAGGCCGGGAATGTCGACCGAACGGTAGGGCAGGCCCTTGAGCCCCAGCGCCAGGCGAACCTTCTCCGAGAAGGTCGAGAATTCGTAGTGGTGCAGGATGATGTCGTCCATCTTCTTCGCTCCGTGGGCTCGCGCGGGACGCCGGCCGTCTTCAGTACATGATGTGGCCGCCGTCGACCACGATGGTCTGGCCCGAGACGAAGCCCGCCAGGTCGGACAACAGGTAGAGCGCGGTGCCGACCAGGTCGTCGGGACGCTGCTCGCGCGAGATCGCGCGCGCCTTCAGGAAGCTCTGCTGCCATTCGACGGGGCGGTCCTTGGTGGCGCCGGTGAGCACGAACCCCGGTGCGATCACGTTCACCCGCACGCCTTCCTTGCCGCATTCCTTCGCCAGGCCCTTGGTCATCGACAGCACGGCGCCCTTGGTCGCCACGTAGTGGAGATAGCCGGGCTGCCCGGCCACGGCGACCACCGAGGCGATGTTGACGATGGAGCCGCCCTGGCGCTCGCGCATGGCCGGCATCACCGCCTTGCAGCACTGCCAGACGCCCTTGACGTTGACGGCGAAGATGCGGTCCCAGACGGCGGGGTCCAGTTCCTCGAAGGGCGTGAGCTTCACTTCGCGGAAATACGCGGCGTTGTTGACCAGGCCGTCGATCCGGCCGAAGCGGTCGAGCGCGGCCTGCGCCATCGCGCGCGTCGAGGCGTCGTCCGAGACGTCGACCTTGACCGCCAGGGCCTTGGCGCCGGCCTGCTCGACGAGGGCGACGGTCTCGTCGGCCGGGCTCATGTCGGCGATCACCACGTTCGCCCCCTGCGCGGCGCAGCCGGCCGCGAACGCCTGGCCGATGCCGGTGGCGCCTCCGGTGACGATGATGGTGCGGTCGGTGAGCAGGTGCTGTGCGGACATGGGTCGGGGTCTCCTGGAGGTCGGGCGGTGCGGATCGCGGCGGCTGGTGGTCAGGCGCTGGCGGCACTATCACGAGTGCGGAGCGAGGTGGCTATTTCAAAAGCGTTCCTGCAGCGTTCACGCGACCGCAACACGCGGCTTGCCGGGGCGGCAAGGCTGGATTCGAGCATCGGCAATTGCGCGGCGCGGAGCGCGTTTCAACAATCACGGCCTCTGTCAGTCAGCAATGGAGGAAGCCGCCATGAACCAGTTCAACGGAGGATCGGATGCGGCAGCGCCGCGCGCCGAACGGCCGGGCCGCCCGCTCGACGGCGTGCTCGTCATCGCGCTGGAACAGGCCGTCGCTGCGCCGTACTGCTCCAGCCGACTCGCCGACGCGGGCGCGCGGGTCATCAAGATCGAACGCCGCGAAGGCGACTTCGCGCGGGGCTACGACCGCGCGGTCCACGGCGAGTCCTCCTATTTCGTGTGGATCAACCGCGGCAAGGAGTCGATCGCGCTGGACGTCAAGCAGCCCGACGACCGCGCGCTGCTGGAGCGCTTGCTCGCCGGGGCGGACGTCTTCATCCAGAACCTGGCGCCCGGCGCGACCAGGCGCCTGGGCATCGGCTCGGAGGAACTGCGCGGCCGCTATCCCCGCCTCGTCACCTGCGATATCAGCGGCTACGGCGAGACCGGCAGGTTGACCGACATGAAGGCCTACGACCTGCTGGTGCAGGCCGAGAGCGGTCTGGTGTCCGTCAGCGGCGCGGCGGGGGAGGGCGTGGAGTCGCTGGGCCGCATCGGCGTCTCGCTGTGCGACATCAATGCCGGCCTCAACGCCCTGATCGGCATCCAGCAGGCGTTGATGCAGCGCGAGCGCACCGGGCGCGGTTCGGGCGTGCGGGTGTCCCTGTTCGATTCGGCCGCCGAACTGATGAGCGTTCCGTACCTGCAGACGCGCTACGGCGGCCGCGCGCCCGAGCGGGTCGGACTGAAGCACCCGAGCATCGCGCCCTACGGCGCGTTCACCTGCGCCGACGGACGCGACATCGTGATCTCGATCCAGAACGAGCGCGAGTGGGCCGATTTCTGCCGCCAGGTGCTGCGGGAGCCTGGAATGCTGGACGACCCGCGCTGCAGGAACAACGCGACGCGCGTCGCCAACCGCGAATGGGTCGATGGCCGCGTCGCGGCCGTGTTCGCGTCGATTCCCAGCGGGGAGATCGTCGATCGCCTGATGCACGCCCAGACCGCTTTCGGCAGCGTCAACTCGGTGCACGACCTGATCGCGCATCCGCAGCTGCGGACCCGGCGCATGCCGATCGGCTCGCGCATCGTCGAGATCCCGGCCTCGCCGTGGTCGGTGGAGTGGGACCCCGAGGATTATCCGCCCGCGCCCGCCATCGACGCGGACGGGCCGGCGATCCGGGCCGAGTTCGCCGCCCCCGCGCCGTAGCCGCGCCGGAATTCCTTCAGAACGATTCATTCACGGAGACAACCATGCATTCGACCACGTCCACGGGGATCGCACCCGCGCGCGCCCGGGCCGGCATCACCTCGTCCGAAGTCAAGGTCATCGTCGCCTCGTCGGTGGGAACCATCTTCGAGTTCTACGATTTCTTCCTGATCGGCCTGCTGGCCACCGAGATGGCCGCGGCCTTCTTCTCGGGGTTGAGTCCGACCGCGGCCTACATCTTCACGCTGCTCGGCTTCGCCGCGGGCTTCGTCCTGCGGCCGTTCGGCGCCATCGTCTTCGGTCGGCTGGGCGACCTCGTCGGACGCAAGTACACCTTCCTCGTGACCATCGTGATCATGGGCCTGGGCACCTTCGCGGTCGGCCTGCTGCCGACGTACGCCGCGGCGGGCCTGATCGGGCCGATCCTGTTCATCACGATGCGGCTGCTGCAGGGCCTGGCGCTGGGCGGCGAGTTCGGCGGGGCGGTGATCTACGTCGCCGAGCACTCCCCCGACCGGACGCGCGGGGCCTGGACCTCCTTCATCATCATGACCGCCGCGCTCGGGCTCATCCTCGCGATCGCGGTCATCGTCCCCCTGCGTCTCACGCTGGGCGCGGAGGAATTCAAGGCGTGGGGATGGCGCGTCCCGTACCTGGCGTCGGGCATCCTCCTCGCCGTCTCGGTGTGGATCCGGATGGCGCTGCACGAGTCGCCCGAATTCAAGCGCATGAAGGAGGAGGGCACGCTCTCGAAGGCGCCTTTGAAGGAAGCCTTCGGACAATGGAAGAACCTCCGGCTGATCCTCGTCGCGCTGCTCGGCATCGTGCCCGGCCAGGCGGTCGTCTGGTACACGGGCCAGTTCTACACGATGTTCTTCCTGGGCAAGGTGCTCCGGGTGGATGATCTGACGGTCAACGCATTGGTCGTGACGGCCACCCTGCTGAGCGTTCCCCTCTATTACTTCTTCGCCCGGGCGTCGGACCGCATCGGCCGCAAGCCGGTCTATCTGGCCGGGCTGCTGCTGGCCGCCCTGTTCTTCGTCCCGCTCTTCAAGCAGTTGGCCCACTACGCCAATCCCGCGCTCGAACGCGCGATCGCCAGCGCTCCGATCTCGGTGACCGCCGATCCGGCCGACTGCTCGATCCAGTTCAGCCCCACCGGCACGTCCACGTTCACCACCTCGTGCGACATCGTCAAGTCGACCCTGACGCGCGCGGGCCTCAACTACGAGAACGTGGACGGCGCCCCCGGCTCCCTCGCGCAGGTGCGCATCGGCCAGGATGCGATCCCCGGCTACAGCGGCTCCGATCCCGACGCCGCCGCCAAGGCCAAGACCTTCTCCGCCGCGCTCACGTCGGCGCTGGCCGCCCACGGTTATCCGAGCGGCAATGCCGACCCGGCGCAGATCGACAAACCCATGGTCGTGCTGATCCTGCTCGTGCTCCTGGCCTTCGGGACCATGACCTTCGCGCCGATGTCCGCGATGCTCGTGGAGCTGTTCCCCTCGCGCATCCGCTTCACCGCCATGTCGTTCCCTTACCACATGGGCGTGGCGATCTTCGGCGGCTTCCTGCCGGCGGCGGCGTTCGCGATCGTCGCCTGGACCGGGCGGATCTACTCGGGCATCTGGTACCCGGTGGCCGTCGCGCTCGTCTCGTTCGTGCTGGTTCTCCTCTTCGCGCAAGAGCGCAGCGGATCGTCCCTCCACCGGGAAGACTGAGGCGCCCCGCGTGTTCAGCGACCGGGTCCAGCTTGCGGTTTGCGCAAGCCTGACTTGACCGGATTCGGATGGACGCCGGTGCGAAGCCGCCGAAGAATCCCTCCACGACATCGAACGATAAAAGGAGACCCGTATGAAGACAATGATCCGCGCTGCGGCGCTCGGCGCGAGCCTGCTCCTGGGCACCGCGCTGGCGCATGCGCAGGACAAGCCGGCCGAACTCAAGATCGGCATGACGACCTTCCTCTCCGGGGCCGCGGCGGTGTTCGGCCTCCCCGGCAAGGCGGCCGCCGAGATCGCGATCGAGGACATCAACGCCAAGGGCGGCGTGGGCGGCGTCAAGCTCAAGCCGATCTTCATCGACGAGGGCGTCGGCAGCGACAAGCTGCTGTCGGAGTACCGGCGCGTGGTGCAGGAGGAGGGCGTGAAGGTCATGCTCGCCTCGATCTCGAGCGGCAACTGCAATTCCCTCGCACCGGTCGCCGAGGACCTGAAGGTCCTGAACGTTCTATGGGACTGCGGTACCGAGAAGACGCTGGAGAGCCGCCGCTACAAGTATGTCGTCCGCACGCAGTCGAACGCGACCGCGGACATGGTGGCGACGGTGATGTACCTGCTGCGCGCCAAGCCCGACTTCAAGACCATCGCCGTCATCAACCAGGACTACGCCTGGGGCCGCGACTCGTGGGAAATCTTCATCAACACCCTGCGCACCTTCAAGCCGGACGTGAAGGTGGTCGCGGAGATGTTCCCGAAATTCGGCGCGACCGACTTCAGCTCGGAAGTCAGCCGGCTGCAGGCCCTCTCGCCCGACGTGATTCTCAGCACGTCCTGGGGCGGCGAGCTCGATACGCTGATCCGCCAGGCCTCGCAGCGCGGGTTGATCCGGAGCTCCACCTGGGTCATGCCGCTCGGCGAGAGTTCGCTCGAGCGGGTCGGCAAGGCCCTGCCCGACGGGGTGATCATCGGCATGCGCGGGGACCACTACTTCCTGCACCCCGAACTGAAGGACGATCCCAAGCACAAGGCCTTCGTCGAGAAGTACCGCGCCAAGACCGGTCAGTACCCGATCTACGCGGTCTACCACGCCGTCGCCGCGGTCCAGTCCGTGGCCGAGGCCTACACCGCCGCGATCCAGTCCAACGGCGGCAAGTGGCCGAGCCCGGAGCAGGTGGCCGACGTGATGCACCGCCTGACCGTGCGCGGCCTCACGCGTCCGGTGCAGATGCGGGAAGACGGCCAGGGCCTGGAGGATCAACTGCTGGGCATGACGAAGATGACGCCGGCCTATCCCTTCGCCGTGCTGCAACGCATGGCGATCTATCCGGGCGCCCTGGTGCAGAACCCCGTGGGCACGAAATCGGCGGATTGGGTCAAGACGCTGAAGCCCGACATGCTGAACGATCCGCGCGTCAAGACGTTCTGACCGGTCCGGACGGTCCTCGATCATGAACGCCTCGCTCTATCTGCTGGCGCTGCTGGACGGCTTGACCCAGGCCTCGCTGCTCTTCCTGGTCGCGCTCGGCCTGACGCTGATCTTCGGCGTGATGCGCATCCTGAACGTCGCCCACGGCAGCTTCTTCGTCTTCGGCGGCTACGCGGCGGCAAAGCTGAGCCTCGTCCTGGCGAGCGGCGAATCGGTCACCGCGTCGCTGGTCGCGCTGCTGGCCGGCGCGCTGCTGATGGGACTGCTGCTCGGCATCGTCATCGAGACGCTGCTGGTGCGCCGCATCCTCGACAAGGAACCGGTGATGCAGCTGCTCGCGCTGTTCGCCGTGTTCATGATCCTGGAGGACATCCAGCGCATCGCGTGGGGCGCGAGCCCCGTGTCGGTGACGCATGCGGTCGATGCCATGGGCACCTTGCAGGTCGGCGTCGTCACCTATACGGCGTACCAGTTGGTCCTCCTGCCGCTGGCGGCCGTCGTGGTGTTCTTCGGGCTGCGCTGGTCGCTGGGGCACACGCGGCTCGGCCGGCAGATCATGGCTGTCACCCATAACCGCGAAGTCGCCTCGGCCATGGGCATCAACGCCAAGCGGGTGGGACTGTTCACCTTCTGCCTGGGCGCCGTCATGGGAACGCTGGGCGGGGCGCTCGCTTCCCCCACGACGGCCCTGGTGCCCGGCATGGGCGGCGAGATGATGGTGCTGTCGTTCGCCGTCGTGGCGGTCGCCGGCCTCGGGCAGATCACCGGCACGGCGATCGCCGCGCTGCTGATCGGCATGGGCAAGGCCTTCGCGGTCTACCTGTTCCCGGAACTCGATGTGCTCGTGCCTTACCTGGTGATGCTGCTCGTGCTGCTGTGGCGTCCCGAGGGGCTTTTCGCCGTCGCGCAGACGCGGAGGGTGTGATGATGATTCGTTGGGCTCCATTCACGATCGCCGCGCTCGCGCTGCTGCTCGGCCTGTCGATGCCGTGGCTGAAGACGCCGCTGGTGATCGGCCTGTCCTACGGATTCGCCGCGCTGGGCGCGGCGCTCCTCATCCGCGCCGGCCAGGTGTCGTTCGGCCATGCGGGCTTCACCTGCCTCGCCGGCTATGGCGTGGTGGCGATCTCGCGGTTGTGGCCGCAGACCGACGGGCTCGTCCTGCTCGCCGCGGGTCCGGTCGCCGGCGCGCTGGCGGGCACCGTGGTCGGGCTCTTCATGACGCGTTACCGCGGCATCTTCTTCGGCATGCTGAACCTCGCCATGTCGATGGTGCTGTTCGCGGCGCTCGGCAAGTTCTACGCTTTCACCGGCGGGACGGACGGCCTGCGGCTGGAGCGTCCGCGCTTCATGGGCCAGGTGCTGGAACGCGCCGACTTCGAAACTTGGCTGCTCGCGCTGAGCACCGTGCTCGTCGTGCTGGCTTGCGCGGCGCTTCGGCGGCTCTACGCTTCGCCGACCGGCCAAGCGCTCGCGGCGCTGAAGACCAACGAGGTGCGTCTCGAATACCTCGGCATCTCGGCGCGCGCGGTGTTCTACCGGGGCTATGTCGTTTCCGCCGCGCTGTGCGGACTGTCGGGGAGCCTGTTCGCCTTGATCCAAGGCATGGTCACGCCGGAGATGGGCTACTGGGTGCAGTCGGGCGAATACGTTTTCATCGCGGTGCTCGGCGGCGCGGCGCATCCCGTCGGCGCCTTCCTCGGCGCGATCGTGTTCGAGTTCCTCAAGCTCTTCGCAGCGTCGCTCCTGGCCGGTTCCTGGAAGCTCGTGATCGGATCGGTCCTGCTGCTGCTGATCTTCGCCGCTCCGACCGGGCTCTCGGCCTGGATGGCGC
>JAKONL010000303.1 GCA_022701965.1 Burkholderiaceae bacterium
CACCATGAACATCTTCCATCGCGGACTCCTGGCATTGCTGGCCGCCGTCTCGCTCTCCACGCTCTCGGGCTGCGGCTACAACGACTTCCAGAAGCTCGACGAGGCCAGCAAGTCGGCCTGGAGCGAAGTGCTCAACCAGTACCAGCGCCGCGCCGACCTGGTCCCCAACATCGTGGCCACGGTCAAGGGCGAGGCCGCCTTCGAGCAGGACACGCTGACCAAGGTGATCGAGGCGCGCGCCAAGGCGACGTCGATCCAGGTCACGCCCGAGACGCTGAACAACCCCGAGGCCTTCAACAAGTTCCAGCAGGCGCAGGGCGAGCTCTCGGGCGCGCTGTCGCGGCTGATGGTGGTGTCGGAGCGCTACCCGCAGCTGCAGGCGAACCAGGCCTTCCGCGACCTGCGCGTGACGCTCGAGGGCACCGAGAACCGCATCACCGTCGCGCGCAACCGCTACATCGAGAGCGTGCAGTCGTACAACGTGCTCGCGCGCAGCTTCCCGACCAACCTGACGGCGAAGGTCTTCAGCTACGACCCGAAGCCGGTGTTCTCGGTGCAGAACGAGGCGCAGATTTCTGTGCCACCGTCGGTCGACTTCAACAAGAAGTGAAGACCGCCGCCAGGCTTGCCCGCTTCGTGTGGCCGCACCAACCCCCTCCGGGGGCGACATCAACGGCCCGGCAGAGCCGGTTCCGCGATGTCACGGGTCTGCAGCGGATCCGTTTCGGAGAGTGATATGACACTGCTGCGCTTCTTTCAACGCATAACGGGACTTTGTGCTCTGTGCTTCGTATTCGGCGCCGGTCTGACCCACGCGCAACCCGTGCAGCCGGTACCGCCGCTGACGGCCCGCGTCATCGACCGGACCGGCACGCTGGATGCGGCCCAGCAGCAATCGCTGGACGCCAAGCTCGCGGCGTTCGAGCAGAAGAAGGGCAGCCAGATCGTCGTGCTGATGGTGCCCGGCACCCAGCCCGAGGACATCGCCAGCTATGCCAACCGCGTGGCCAACGACTGGAAGATCGGCCGCAGGACGGTGGGCGACGGCGTGCTGGTGATCGTCGCCAAGAACGACCGCCAGATGCGCATCGAGGTCGCCAAGACGCTCGAGGGAGCGGTACCCGACCTGGCGGCGGCCCGCATCATCGACACCGCGATGGCACCGCGTTTCCGTCAGGGCGACTACGCGGGCGGGCTCGATGCGGCCGCCGACCAGCTCATCGCGCGGATCAACGGCGAGGCCCTGCCCGAGGTCGCGCCCGAGCGCCGGCCGCAGCGCGGCAACGGCGGTGGCTTCGACTGGCAGAACCTCGCGATCTTCCTGTTCTTCGCGGTCATCGTCGGTGCGCCGGTGGCGCGGCGCATCTTCGGCGCCAAGCTGGCGCCGGTGGTCATGGGCGTGGGTGTCGGCGCGGTCGCGATGGTGCTCACGGCGACGGTGCTGATCGCCGTCGTGGCCGGCGTCGTTGCGCTGGTGGTCACGCTGTTCGCGGGTGTCGGCGGCGGTGGCGGCGGCGGCCGAGGAGGTCGGGGCGGCGGTGGATTCGGCGGCGGCCTGGGCGGCGGCATGCTGGGCGGCGCGCTCGGCGGCGGCTTCGGACGGGGTGGTGGTGACGGGTTCGGCGGCGGGTCCTCGGGCGGCGGCTTCAGTTCGGGCGGCGGCGGCAATTTCGGGGGCGGCGGCGCCTCCGGGGGGTGGTGACATGACGACGTTCATCGGCAGGATGAGCCGCCTCTGGCGCCACCGCTGGGCCGACGAGGCCGACGTGCGGCGCGTTCTCCCCGACGACGCCATGGAGCGCCTGGCGCGCCGGGTCGCGGCGAGCGAGCAGCGTCACACCGGCCAGATCCGCATCTGCGTCGAAGCCGGCCTGCCGACGAGCTACCTGCTGCGCCACGCGCCGGCACGCGAGCGCGCGGTGATGCTGTTCGGCAAGCTGCGCGTCTGGGACACCGAGCACAACAACGGCGTGCTGGTCTACCTGCTGCTCGCCGAGCACGCGATCGAGATCGTCGCCGACCGCGGCATCGACCGCCATGTCGACGCGGCCGACTGGGCGGCCATGACCGCGCGCATGGGCGCGGCGTTTCGCGAAGGCCGTTTCGAGGACGGGCTCACGCAGGCGCTGGAAGAGGCATCGGCCTTGCTGGTGGCTCGCTTCCCGCGCGATGCGTCGACGCTCACCGGCAACGAGTTGCCGGACGCGCCGGTCGTGCTGTAGCGCTCAGGCCGCGCAGCGTTCGGGCAGCGCCCATACCGCGGCGCCGCCCACGCCGTAGAAGCGCCGGCCCGGTGCCGGCGGCACCGACCAGCCCCCGGTGAATTCGCCGAACGCCGGCAGGATGGCCTGATCGCCCTCATGCACGAAGCAGGGCATCCGGAGCCGGTCGCGACCCGGTCCGTGCAGGCTGCAGGCCGGATGCAGGTGGCCGGCGAGCACGAAGTGCGTCGGATGGGTCTGCGGATGATGGCAGCAGGCGAAGGGCCCGAGCAGGTGTGGTTCGTCGACCACCGCGATCCCGAGCGCTGCCGGCGGATCGCCGGCGCGGCTGTCGTGGTTGCCGCGCACCAGCGTCATGCCGATGCCGGCATGGCGCATCCGCCAGTCGGCGAGCAACCCCAGGATCTGCGGCGTGCGGGCCTGCGCCGCATGCAGGAAGTCGCCGAGGAAGACGATGTGCGCCGGCTGCCGGGCCGTCGCCAGCGCGTCGAGGCGCGAGAGGTTCTCCTGCGTGGTGCCGCCCGGTACGGGCTGACCGAGCGCGCGGTAGGTCGCGGCCTTGCCGATGTGGAGATCGGCGACGAACAGCGTGCGCTCCGCGGGCCACCACAGCGCGCGTTCGGGCAGCAGGAAGAGCGATTGGCCGGCCCATTCGACGGCGCAGGAGGTAGGACGTGAAGACACCGCGAGAGTGTCTCCGAAGTCCAAAGGGTCGCGCCGGCGCGGGGTCTGCGCCGCTAGACGATCGCGAAATGTTCCGTGCCGGCCGACAGATCGGTGGAGCGTGCGCGCCGGCTGTTGAGCTTCACCTGCAGGCGCAGGTCGTTGGCCGAATCGGCGTTGCGCAGGGCGTCGTCCAGCGAGATCGAGTGCGTCTCGAACAGGTCGAACAGCGCCTGGTCGAAGGTCTGCATGCCGAGGTTGCGGCTCTTCTTCATGATCTCCTTGATCTCGCCGACCTCGCCCTTGAAGATCAGGTCGGCGATCAGCGGGGAGTTGAGCAGCACCTCCACCGCCGCGACGCGCCCGTGGCCGTCCTCGGTGGGGATCAGGCGCTGCGACACCAGCGAGCGCAGGTTGAGCCACAGGTCCATCAGCAGTTGCGTGCGCCGCTCCTCGGGGAAGAAGTTGATGATCCGGTCGAGCGCCTGGTTGGCGCTGTTGGCGTGCAGCGTCGCCATGCACAGGTGCCCGGTCTCGGCGAAGGCGACCGCGTGCTCCATCGTCTCGCGGTCGCGGATCTCGCCCATCAGGATCACGTCGGGCGCCTGTCGCAGCGTGTTCTTGAGCGCGGCCTCCCAGCTGTCGGTGTCGATGCCGACCTCGCGCTGCGTCACCACGCAGTTCTTGTGCGCATGGACGAATTCGATCGGATCCTCGATCGTCACGATGTGGCCGAAGGAGTTCTCGTTGCGCCAGTCGACCATCGCCGCCAGCGTGGTCGACTTGCCCGAGCCGGTCGCACCCACCAGGATCACCAGGCCGCGCTTGGTCATCGACACGTCCTTCAGCGCCTGCGGCATGTTGAGGCCGTCGATGGTCGGCACGGTCGCCGGAATGGTCCGCAGCACCATGCCGACCTTGCCCTGCTGCACGAAGGCGTTGACCCGGAAGCGCCCGATCGCGGTCGGCGAGATCGCGAAGTTGCATTCCTTGGTGCGCTCGAACTCGGCCACCTGGCGGTCGTTCATGATCGAGCGCGTCAATGCCATCGTATGGCCCGCGCCCAACGACTGCGCCGAGACCTTGGTGATCTTGCCGTCGACCTTGATGGCCGGCGGAAACTCGGCGGTGATGAACAGGTCGCTGCCGTTGCGGCTCACCATGAGCTTGAGCAGGTCGTTGATGAACTGACTGGCTTGATCGCGTTCCATGCGGGACTCCGGGTGGGGCTGTCGTGGGGCCGGTCAGCCCGGAAAATTCTCGGGCGTCTTGGCCTTGCCGCGCGCTTCGGCGGCGGAGATCACGCCGCGGCGCACGAGGTCGGTGAGGTTCTGGTCGAGCGTCTGCATGCCCTGGCCGCTGCCGGTCTGGATCGACGAGTACATCTGCGCGACCTTGCCTTCGCGGATCAGGTTGCGGATCGCGGCGGTGCCCAACATGATCTCGTGCGCCGCGACGCGGCCCTGGCCGTCCTTGGTCTTGCACAGCGTCTGCGAGATCACCGCCTGCAGCGACTCCGACAGCATCGCGCGGATCATGTCCTTCTCCTCGCCCGGGAACACGTCGATGATCCGGTCGATGGTCTTGGCGGCCGACGAGGTGTGCAGCGTGCCGAACACCAGGTGGCCGGTTTCGGCCGCGGTCATGGCCAGGCGGATGGTCTCGAGGTCGCGCATCTCGCCGACCAGGATCGCGTCCGGATCCTCGCGCAGCGCCGAGCGCAGCGCGGCGGCGAAGGAGAGCGTCATCGGCCCGACCTCGCGCTGGTTGATCAGGCACTTCTTGGATTCGTGCACGAACTCGATCGGGTCCTCCACCGTGAGGATGTGGCCGTACTCGGTTTCGTTCAGGTAGTTGACCATCGCCGCGAGCGTGGTCGACTTGCCCGACCCGGTCGGGCCGGTGACCAGCACCAGGCCGCGCGGCCTAAGCGCCAGGTCGGCGAAGATCTTGGGCGCGCTCAGCTGCTCCAGCGTGAGGATCTTCGAGGGAATCGTGCGGAACACCGCGGCCGCGCCGCGTGCCTGGTTGAACGCGTTGACGCGGAATC
>JAKONL010000431.1 GCA_022701965.1 Burkholderiaceae bacterium
GCAGCAGCTGGATCGACTCCTTCACCGCCCAGGCGCTCGGGTAGGGACCGAAATAGCGGTGCTTGCGGTCGGTCGAGCCGCGGTAGTAGGCCAGCCGCGGGAAGGTGTGCGCGGCGATCTTCAGGTACGGATAGCTCTTGTCGTCGCGAAACAGGATGTTGTAGCGCGGCTTCAGGCTCTTGATGAGGTTGTTCTCCAGCAGCAGCGCCTCGGCCTCGGAGCGCACCACGGTGGTCTCCATGCGTGCGATCTTGCTGATCATGTGGCCGATGCGCGTGCCGCCGTGGTTCTTCTGGAAGTAGTTGGCGACGCGGCGCTTGAGGTTGCGCGCCTTGCCCACGTAGAGCACCGTGCCGGCGGCGTCGAAATAGCGGTAGACGCCGGGCAATTGCGGCAGGGCCGCGACTTCGCTGAGCAGTTGATCGGAGTGCACTTCGGACATGACGGCGATTGTCGCGTTTCGGGAATTCCCGCTGTTTGCCGACCTGGCTCGACATATGCTTCACAAGTGTGTCCATCGAGAAACCGCATGGACACGTTCTTTGGCACATCACTCTCAGCAATGCAAAACAACCTCAACTGGTGGCACCTGACCCCCATCGCCCTGTCGCTCGCCATCGCGGGCTGCGGCGGAAATTCCGATCCGGACACTGCAGCGGTCGCGCCGCCGGCCGGCGTCGACAAGAGCTGCCTGACGACCACGTCGTCCGGCGCGCAGGTCGTGGTCGGTTCCGGCCTGGCCGGCGACCCGGCCGCGCCGGAGCCGGCCTCGGGCTACATCCTGGGCCACAAGGTCGTCACCGCGAAGTCGTACATGGTGGTGGCCAACCACCCGCTCGCCACCAAGGCCGGCTGCGACATCCTGAAGGCGGGCGGCAGCGCGGTCGACGCCGCGGTCGCGGTGCAGGCGGTGCTCGGCCTGGTGGAGCCGCAATCGAGCAGCCTGGCGGGCGGCGCCTTCATGCTCCACTACGACGCCCGCACGAAGCAGGTGCAGGCCTACGACGGCCGCGAGACCGCACCCGCTGCGGCGACCGCCAACTACCTGCGCTACATCGACGACGCCACCAACCAGGCGCCGCCCGTGCCCAGCGCGCGCGCCAGCGGCCGCTCGATCGGCACGCCCGGCGTGATGCGGATGCTCGAACTGGCGCAGGGCGACCACGGCAAGCTCGCCTGGAAGGACCTGTTCGGCGACGGCACGAAGCTCGCGTCGGAAGGCTTCACGATCGGCGGGCGGATGGCCGCCGCCATCGCGTCGTCGGCGTCCAGCCTGAAGCGCGACGCCGAAGCCGCCGCCTATTTCCTCGATGCGAGCGGCAACCCGAAGCCGCTCGGCACCCGGATCACCAACCCCGCCTACGCCGGCGTGCTGAAGGCACTCGCGGCCCAGGGCGCCGACGCGATGTACACCGGCCCGATCGCGGCCGACATCGTCGCCAAGATCAACATCTCGACCGGTGCCGACGGCTCGGTCATCACGCCCGGCAAGACCACGCTGACCGACCTGGAACGCTACAGGGCGCTGCGCCGCGAGCCGGTCTGCACGACCTACCGCGCCTACTACGTGTGCAGCATGTCGCCGCCCTCGTCGGGCGGCATCGGCGTGCTGTCGGCGCTCGGCATCCTGGAGAACTTCGACATGGCGCGCAACAAGCCGACCGCCATCGACCTCGAAGGCGGCAAGCCGACCGTCCAGGGCGTGCACCTGGTGGCCGAAGCCGAGCGCCTGGCCTATGCCGACCGCGACAAGTACGTGGCCGACACCGACTTCGTGCCCCTGCCCGGCGGCAGCGCCGACACGCTGCTCAACAAGAACTACATGCGCACCCGCGCCGGCCTGATCGACTTCTCCAGGAGCATGGGCGTGGCCAAGGCCGGCGAGCTCGGCGCGATCCCGCAGGGCATCGACACCACGGTCGAGAACGGCACCACGCACCTGACGATCGTCGACAAGGAAGGCAACGTCGTCACCATGACGACCACCGTCGAATCCACGCTCGGCTCCTACCACATGAGCCGCGGCATCATGCTGAACAACCAGCTGACCGACTTCTCCGCGTCGCCGGTGGACGCCGCCGGCCTGCCGGTCGCCAACCGCGTCGCGCCGGGCAAGCGCCCGCGCAGCACGATGGCACCCACGATGGTCTTCAACGGCAGCGGCCCGGGCGACTTCCTGATGGCCACCGGCTCGCCGGGCGGCGGCACGATCATCCAGTACGTGGTGAAGACGGTCGTCGGCGCGCTCGACTGGGGCCTGGACGCGCAGCAGGCGACCTCGCTGGTCGACTTCGGCGCGGCCAACAGCGCGACCACCAACGTCGGCGGCGAGCACCCGAACGTCAACACGGCCGGCAACGGCAACAACGATCCGCTGATCGTCGGCCTGCGCGCGCTCGGCCACACGGTGTCGACCGGTGCGCAGTCCAGCGGCATCAGCACCGTGATCCGCCGCACCACGGGCGGTACGTCCGTCCTCACCGGCGGCGCCGATCCGCGCCGCGAGGGCATCGCGCTGGGCGACACGAACTAGTCGCTGCCCACGCGTCCTCCGGTAGGCTCCCGCGGTCGCGAGGCTGCGGGAGCCTTCTTTTCGTTCCGGAGGACGCGCCATGCGCTGGGATCTGTTCTGCAACGTGGTCGACAACTACGGCGACGCGGGCGTGTGCTGGCGCCTCGCGTGCGGGCTGGCGACGGCCGGCGAGACCGTCAGGCTCTGGATCGACGCGCCGGACGTCGTGCGCTGGATGGCGCCCGAGGGCCGGCTTGGCGTGTCGGTGGTCGACTGGTCCGACGCCGATGCGGTCGCGGTCGCCGCGACGGACGAGGCGCCCGACGTGCTGGTCGAGGCCTTCGGGTGCGAGCCGGCGCCCGCGCTGATCGCGCGTTTCGCGGCGCACGCGCGCGCTGCAGCCGGCCGGCGCGCGGCCTGGATCAACCTCGAATACCTGTCCGCCGAGCCCTACGTCGAGCGGCTGCACGCCCTGCCCTCGCCGGTCTTCAGGGGGCCGGGCGACGGACTGACCAAGCATTTCTTCTATCCGGGCTTCACCTCCCGCACCGGTGGGCTGCTGCGCGAAGCCGATCTCGTCGACCGCCGGGCGGCATTCGACCGCGCCGCGTGGCTCGCGGCGCACGGCATCGACTGGCAGGGCGAGCATCTGGTGGCGCTCTTCTGCTACGAGCCGAAGGCCTTGCCGGCGCTGCTGGCGCAGTGGTCCGGCGGCACCGGGCGCACGCGGCTGCTGGTGACCGCCGGACGCGCCGCGCGGGCCGTCCGCGCCGCGCTCGCGGAACTGGACGGCGCGTCGCCGGACGGCGCCGGCGCGCTGTCGATCAGCCATCTGCCGCTGCTCGAACAGACCGCCTTCGACGAACTGCTGTGGGCCGCCGACTTCAACTTCGTGCGC
>JAKONL010000346.1 GCA_022701965.1 Burkholderiaceae bacterium
CCAGACGCGCGCCGAGCCCTCCAGCGGCGCATGCGGGACGTGGGCGGGCGCCGCCGCTGCGGTCGGTGCGGCCGCCGCCGCGGGTGCTGCAGGTGTGTAAGCGGTGGCCATGGAAGGACCTCCGCGATCAGCCGTGCACGGTCCGAAGCGCCAGACGTGCACCCGGGCCGCGGTGCGCGGACGGATGCAGTGCCGCCGGCGCGGCAGGGGTCGCGGACGCCGGCGCGGGTGTCACGGGCTTTGCCGGAGAGGTCGCCCTTCCTAGGTTCGCCGCGATGATCCGCTGCACCTCGGCGTCCGCTCCGTCGTCGAAGTTGCTGTAGACCTGCGTGCGCGCCAGGGCGTCGGCGCGCGGCGCATCGGCGAGCGACTTGCCGTCCTTCTGCCGGATGTCGACCTCGGCGTCCATCGACAGGCCGACACGCAGCGGATTCGCCTTGAGTTGCTCCGCGTCGAGCGCGATGCGCACCGGCACGCGCTGCACCACCTTGATCCAGTTGCCGGTCGCGTTCTGCGCCGGCAGCAGCGCGAAGGCCGCGCCGGTGCCCACGCCCAACCCTGCGACCTTGCCGTCGTAGGTCACCTTCTTGCCGTAGAGGTCGGCGGTGAGCCTGACCGGCTGGTCGATGCGGATGTTGCGCAGCTGCACTTCCTTGAAGTTGGCATCGACCCAGAGCTGGTCGAGCGGGACGATCGACATCATCGTGGTGCCCGCCGCCACGCGCTGGCCGAGCTGCACGGTGCGACGCGCCACGTAGCCGTCGACCGGCGCCGGCAGCATCGCGCGGCGCGTGCCGAGCCAGGCCTCGCGCACGCGCGCGGCAGCCGCCAGCACGCTCGGGTTCTTCTCGACGCTGGTGCCGTCGGTCAGCGACTGGTTGCTCGCCAGGTTCTCGCGCGCCGCGGCGACGCCGGCCTGCGCGGCGGCGAGTGCGCTGCGGGCGTTGGCGAGCGTGGTCTCGGCGTGGTCGAGCTCTTCCTTCGACACCGCGCCGTTGCCGGTCAGCGCCTGGCGCCGCTTCAGATCTTCCTGGGCGCGGGCGATGTCGCTCTGCGCCTTGACGATGTCCGACTGGCGAAGCGTGACCTGCGCGGCCAGCGAGCCGTTGTTGGCGTAGAGCGTGCGCACCTGGCGCACCGCCTGGGCGAGCGCGGCCTCGGACTGCTCCAGCGCCACCCGGGCATCGGCCGGGTCGAGCTGCACCAGCGGCTGGCCGGCCTTCACGAAATCGGTGTCGTCGGCCATGATCGACATCACCGTGCCGGTCATCTGCGGCGTGATCTGGATCACGTTGCCCTGCACGTAGGCGTTGTCGGTCGATTCGTAGTGGCTGCCGACCGTCCACTCGTACACGCCCCAGGCACCGCCCGCGACGAGGACGATCGCGGCGAGCGCGATCAGGCCTCGCTTGCGCTTGCCGTTGCCCGCCGGTGCCGCCGGCGGGTTCGATGCGGCAGGGGCCGCGGATGCGGCGGGTGCATCGGCGACTGTCTTGTCGTTGTCCATTTTCAGTGTCCTTGCGGTTCGGGCCGTGCGTGCGGTCGGGCGTCGGCCGTTTCAGTTGTTTCGTTGCGCGCCGACGCCGGTGCCGGTGCCGGCGATGGCGGTCGCCGGCTGCCAGCCGCCGCCGAGCGCGCGCGCCAGGCCGATCTGGGTATCCAGCGCGCGGTAGGCGAGGTCGACGCCGGTGCGGCGCTGCGCGAGCACTGCGGTCTCCGCCGTCAGCACGTTGAGATAGTTGCCCAGGCCCGCACGGTAGCGCTGCACCGCGATCTCGTAGGCGCTCTCGGCGGCCGACTGCGCCTCGCGCTGCTGCGCCTGCTGGCGCGCCACCGACTGCACGCTGCTGACCTGGTCGGCCGCGTCGCGCACCGCGTCGAGCACGCTGGCGTTGTAGCTCTCGATCGCGGCGTCGAGGTCGGCCGCCTTGCCGCGCAACCCGGCGCGCAGGCGCCCGCCTTCGAAGATCGGCAGGCGGATCGCCGGGCCCACGCCCCACTGCGCGCTGTCGGACTTCAGCAGGTTGCCGAAACCCAGGCTCTGCAGGCCGACGAAGGCCGTGAGGTTGACGTTCGGATAGAACAGCGTGCGCGCGTTGGCGACGTCGCTGCGGGCCGCCTCGACGCGCCAGCGTGCCGCGGCGATGTCGGCGCGGCGGCCCAGCAGGTCGGCCGGGATGCTGGGCTGCAGCGCCATGCCGTGGATCGAGGCCAGCGTCGGCGCGGGCGTCGACCGCGTTGCGTCAGGGCGCCCGACGAGCGCATCGAGCGCATGCATCGCGAGCGCGATCTGCTCGTCGAGCGCCTCGATCTGCTGGCGCGCCTCCGGCAGGCCGCCTTCGCTCTGGCGCAACTCGAGCCGCGTGTCGAGACCGGCCGAGACCCGGTCGCGCACGAGCCGCAACGTCTCGTCGCGCTGGGCCAGCGTGCGCTGCGCGACGACGCGCTGGTCCGACAGCCTGGCCCATTGCACGTAACCCCGCGCCACATTGCTCGCGAGCATCACGGCGGAGGCATCGGCCTCGGCCGCGGCCGCGTTGGCCGTTCCGATCGCGGCTTCGAGCGCCGTGCGGTTCTTGCCGAAGAAGTCGATCTCCCAGCCGCCGCTCAATTGCAGCGAGCCGATGTTCTGCAGCGAGCCGCCCAGCGGCGCCGGGTAGATGTAGTTGCTGCTGAACTTCTGGCGGCTGGCGTCGAGCGCACCATTGAGCTGCGGGCGGTCGGCCGCCTCGAGACCGGTGATGGCCGCCTGCGCTCGGGCGAGCCGCGCGCGGGCCGTCTGCAGGTTCGGGCTGCCGGCGAGGGACTCGTCGATCAGCGCGTCGAGACGGCTGTCGCCGAAGCCGGTCCACCAGCGGCGATCCAGCCCGCCAAGGGTCGCGGCCGGATCGGGGGCGACCGTCGCGGCAGCAGTGCCCGTCAGTCCGAGCGACGCGGCGTCGCGCAACGTGGCATGCGATTCGATGCCGGCCATGTCGGCGCAGCCGCCCAGCGCCAGCAGCAGGACGATGGCGGCAGGCAGGGGAAGAAACGCAAGGCGGGGCGGACGGATCATTTCTTTTCTCCACGCGCGGCCAGGGTCTGCGCGTTGTCGAGGATGCGGCGCAGGAAGCTCTTGAGCTGCTCCCACTCCTGCGCACTGAAACCCGAGAGGTGCTCGTTCTGCACCCGGGCCAGGATCTCGGGTACCTGGCGTGCGGCGTCGCGGCCTTCGTCGGTGAGCTCGATGTTGACCACGCGGCGGTCCTCGACCGAGCGCACGCGCCGGCACAGCCCCTTGGCCTCGAGCCGGTCGAGCAGGCGAGTCATGGCGCCGGCGTCGAGCAGGCATTCGCGCGCGAGCTCCGCCACCGTGGTCGCGGTGCACATGTGCAGCTTGTGCAGGGGAATCCATTGGGGATAGGTCGGGCTGCCGGGGTCGGACATCTGCCCTTCGACCGATTGGCCGACGGCGGTCAGGATGCGTCGCATCAGGTAACCGACGCTCTCTTCCGCACGGTAGGTGGAGGCGCAGTAGAAATCCGGTACCTCGAGCCCGGCGGCATCGGCATTCTTCGAATTCGAACTGGAAACGGCGTCTTTCATCGGGCCGCGATGATATTTGCTTAGGCAATTACTGTCAAGGCGACCTTTGCAACGGCAACCGCTGGCTAGAATCGGCGGATGGCCGATTCCGTCTCTCGCACCGCCGCCAAAGGCGCGCCCAAATCCCTCTCCGGACTGCTTCCGTTCCTGCATCCCTACCGAGTTCAGATCGCGCTCGCGGGCGTGTTCCTGGTGCTGGCGGCCGCCACGACGCTGGCATTCCCGCTGGCATTGCGCGAACTGATCGACGGCGGACTGGTCGCCGGCGACCGGGGTGCGCAGACGATGGCGCTGAGAGAGCATTTCTTCGTGCTCTTCGCCGTCGCGGTCGCGCTGGGGGTGTTCTCGGCGGCCCGCTTCTACACGGTGAGCTGGCTTGGCGAGCGCATCACCGCCGACTTGCGCAACGCGGTGTACGCGCACGTGCTGCGGCAGAGCCCCGCCTTCTTCGAGACCACGCAGACCGGCGAGGTCCTGTCGCGGCTGACCGCCGACACCATGCTGGTGCAGACGGTGGTGGGTTCGTCGTTGAGCATGGGACTTCGCAACGCGGTGATGGCCGTGGGCGCCCTCGGCGTCCTCGTCTGGACCAATCCCTACGTGATGATCCAGGTGCTGGGCATCCTGGTGCTGGTCGTGCTGCCGAGCATGTGGTTCGGGCGTCGCGTGCGCAAGCTGTCGCGTGCGAGCCAGGACCGCGTCGCGGATTCGAGCGCGATTGCCGCCGAGGTGCTCAACGCCATCCCCGTGGTCCAGAGCTACACCTCCGAGGACCGCGAGTCGGCGCGTTTCGACGCATCGACCGACAGCGCCTTCCGCACGGCGGTGCGCCGGGCGAAGGCGCGTTCGGTCCTGGTGGCCTTCATCATCAGCGCGACGTCCGCGGCGCTGCTGTGGGGCCTGTACCAGGGCACGCAGGCCGTGCTGCGCGGCGAGATCACGGCCGGCCACCTCGGGCAGACGGTGGTCTACGTGATCATCCTCGCAGGCTCGGCCGCGGTGCTGGGCGAGGTCTACGGCGACGTGCTGCGGGCCGCCGGCGCCACCGAACGCCTGATGGAGCTGCTGCATGCACGCTCGGCCATCGCTTCGCCAGCGGTTCCGGTGTCGGCGCCGGTGCCGCGCGCCGGCAGCGCCGTCTCGCTGCGGGCCGTGTCGTTCAACTATCCCTCCCGTCCGAACACGCCCGCGCTCAGCGATTTCGATCTGGATGTGGCCGAGGGAGAAACCGTGGCCCTGGTCGGATCGAGCGGCGCCGGCAAGAGCACCGTGTTCCAGCTGCTGCTGCTGCGCTACTACGATCCGCAGAGCGGGCGCATCGCGCTCGACGGCGCCCCGCTCGATGCGCTCTCCCTGGACGATCTGCGCCAGCGTATCGGCCTCGT
>JAKONL010000435.1 GCA_022701965.1 Burkholderiaceae bacterium
CTTCCATGCCGGCGTCGTGTGCCCGGTCTGCGGCAAGCCCGCGCGGCGCGAGACCGACACGATGGACACCTTCGTCGATTCGTCGTGGTACTTCATGCGCTACTGCGACCCGAAGAACGACCAGGCGATGGTCGGCGAGGGCGCGGCCTACTGGATGCCGATGGACCAGTACATCGGTGGCATCGAGCACGCGATCCTGCACCTGCTCTACGCGCGCTTCTGGACCAAGGTGATGCGCGACCTCGGGCTGGTGAAGGTCGACGAGCCCTTCGCCAAGCTGCTCACGCAGGGCATGGTGCTCAACCACATCTACTTCCGGCGCGGCGACAAGGGCGGCAAGGACTACTTCCCGCCGCTCGAAGTGACGCCGGTGCTCGACGCGCAGGGCCGCATCGCCGGCGGCACGCTCGCCGACGGTTCGGCCGTCGAATACGGCGGCGTCGGCAAGATGGGCAAGAGCGAGCGCAACGGCGTCGACCCGCAGGACCTGATCGAGAAGTACGGCGCCGACACCGCGCGGCTCTACACGATGTTCACTGCACCGCCCGAGGCCACGCTGGAGTGGAACGACGCGGCCGTGGAGGGCAGTTACCGCTTCCTGCGCCGCGTCTGGAACTTCGGTGTCGCACAACAGGCGGCGATCGGGGCCGGCGGCGTTCCAGGCCGGTCGGCCACGTTCGGCAAGGCCGCGCAGGCACTGCGCCGCGAGGTGCACACCGTGCTGCGCCAGGTCGACTACGACTACCAGCGCATGCAGTACAACACCGTCGTCTCCGGCGCGATGAAGCTGCTCAACGCACTCGAATCGTTCAGGCCGGACGGCTCGCCCGGCGACGCGTTCGCGCTGCACGAGGGCTTCGGCATCCTGCTGCGCGTGCTCTATCCGGCCACGCCGCACATCGCGCATCAGCTCTGGCGCGAGCTCGGCCACGACCAGGCCCACGGCGACCTGCTCGACGCGCCCTGGCCGCAGGTCGACCCGGCCGCGCTGGTGCAGGACGAGGTCGAACTCATGCTGCAGGTCAACGGCAAGCTGCGCGGCAAGCTCCGGGTGCCGGCTTCGGCGGCCAAGGACGAGATCGAGGCGATGGCGCTGGCCTGCGACGACTTCGCCGCCTTCGCCGACGGCGGCACCGTCAAGCGCGTGATCGTGGTGCCGGGACGCCTGGTCAACATCGTCCTCTGAGAAACCCATCGCCATGGCCCCCCTGACGCAACACATTCCCTCCGGCAGCCGCGACGCCGTCGCACCGTCCCGCCGCCGGCTGCTCGGCGCTTCGCTCTCGGTCGCCGGCAGCGTGATGCTTGCGGGCGGGCTGGCGGGCTGCGGCTTCGAACTGCGCAAGGCGCCGGTCTTCGCCTTCAAGTCGATCGCCATTCCCGGCAACACCGCCTTCGTCAACTACCTGCGCCGCAGCCTGTCGTCGGCCGGCACGGTCCTGGTGCTCCCGGCCGAGCGGCAGCGGGAGGCGGAGGCGATCCTCGACATCCTCGGCGAGGAACGCACACGCTTCGTGCTGTCGACCAATGCCGCGGGCGAAGTGCGCGAACTGGAACTGCGCTATCGCCTCCGCTTCCGCCTGCGCACGTCGGCGGGCAAGGAACTGCTGCTCGGCGAGATCTCGCAGAAGCGAGACCTGACCTACAACGAGACCAACGCGCTCGCCAAGGAAGGCGAATCCGAACTGCTCTACCGCGACATGCAGAACGACGTCGCGCAGCAGATGCTGCGCCGGTTGGCTGCGGTCAAGGAACTGTAGGCCGCATGCAGCTGACCCCGGCGCAGCTTCCCGCGCACCTGGCCCCGGCGGGCGCGGCGGGCGCAGCGGGCAAGGGCCTGCGCCCGCTCTACACGATCCACGGCGACGAGCCGCTGCTCGCGCAGGAAGCCGCCGATGCGATCCGAGCCGCGGCGCGTGTGCAGGGCTACACCGAGCGCAGTTCCTATACCGTCGCCGGCGCGCACTTCGACTGGAGCGCGGTGCTGGCCGCGGGCGGCTCGCTGAGCCTGTTCGCCGACCGGCAGATCGTCGAGATCCGCATCCCGTCGGGCAAGCCAGGCAAGGACGGCAGCGCCGCGCTGCAGCAGATCGCCGAGGCGGCCCCGGGCAACGACAGCACGCTCACGCTGGTGCTGCTGCCCCGGCTGGACAAGGCGACGCGCACCGGCGCCTGGTTCTCCGCGCTCGAGAACAACGGCGTCTCGCTGCAGGTCGACCCCGTGGAGCGCGCCGCGCTGCCGCAGTGGATCGCGCAGCGGCTCGCGCTGCAGGGCCAGCGCGTGAAGGCCGGCGAGGAAGGCCAGCGCACGCTGCAGTTCTTCGCCGACCGCGTCGAGGGCAATCTGCTGGCGGCGCACCAGGAGATCCAGAAGCTCGCGCTGCTGCATCCGGCCGGCGAGCTCGATCGGGAGCAGGTCGAGGGCGCGGTCAACAACGTCGCGCGCTACGACGTCTTCAAGCTGTCCGAAGCGGTGCTGGCCGGCAATCCGCAGCGCGTGGCGCGCATGCTCGACGGCCTGCGCGCCGAGGGCGAAGCCGAGGTGCTGGTGCACTACACGCTGGCCGAGGACATCCGTGCGCTCAAGCGCGTGAAGGACGCGATGGCCGCAGGCCGGCCGCTGCCGATGGCGCTGCGCGAGAACCGCATCTGGGGCGCGCGCGAACGAGCCTTCGAGCGTGTGCTGCCACGGCTGGACGACCGCACGCTGGCGCGCCTGCTGCGCGCCGCGCACCTGGTCGACGGCATCGTCAAGGGCCTGAAGCAGCCGGACTGGCCGGCCAACGGCTGGCAGGCGCTGCAGCGGCTCGCGCTGATGCTGTGCCGCAGCTGCATGACCGCGCAGGCCCCGTGGCCTGCGCGCGGCTGAAACGCGGCGTTTCCCCGCCGCGCACGATCGCGCCGGGGCTGCATGGGAAAATCGGGCCATGAACGCGTTCAACCTCCACGAAGGCATGCAGGCGCTCGGCCTGCAGGCCAAGACCGCTTCGGCGCTGATGGCCAAGGCCAGCGCCGCCACCAAGAACACCGCCCTGAAGGCGCTGGCCGCGCGCCTGCGCGACGCCGGCCCCGCGCTGGCCGAGGCCAATGCGCGCGACGTCGAGCGCGCGGTCGCGGCCGGTCTGTCCGCGCCGATGGTCGACCGGCTCCGGCTCACGCCGAAGGTGCTCGAGACCGTCGCCCTCGGCTGCGAGCAGCTCGCCGCCATGCCCGACGCGATCGGCGAGATCATCGGCATGAAGCAGCAGCCCAGCGGCATCCGCGTGGGCCAGATGCGCGTGCCGATCGGCGTCTTCGGGATGATCTACGAGAGCCGGCCCAACGTGACCATCGAGGCGGCGAGCCTGGCGATCAAGAGCGGCAACGCGGCGATCCTGCGCGGCGGCTCGGAGGCGATCGATTCGAACAGGGCGCTGGCGCTGCTGGTGTCCGGGGCGCTGGCCGACGCCGGGCTGCCGGCCGAGGCGGTGCAGCTGGTGCAGACCACCGACCGCGAGGCCGTCGGCCACCTGATCGCGATGCCGCAGTTCGTCGACGTGATCATCCCGCGCGGGGGCAAGGGCCTGATCGAGCGCATCAGCCGCGACGCCAGGGTGCCGGTCATCAAGCACCTGGACGGCAACTGCCACGTGTACGTCGACGACAGCGCGCCGCTGGACATGGCCGTGCGGGTGGTCGACAACGCCAAGACGCAGAAGTACAGCCCGTGCAACGCGGCCGAGGGCCTGCTGGT
>JAKONL010000365.1 GCA_022701965.1 Burkholderiaceae bacterium
ACCGTCGCGATATCGACGTTGCGCTGCTTGAAGATGCGGTTGTCGGCGACGAGGCTGATCGCATCCTCGAACAGGCGCGGCAAGCGCGTGTCGAGCCAGTCGGCAATGTCGGTCAACAGCTTGAGCGGCACGTCCTGATGGACGCCGCCCGGCCGCATGTAATTGTGGTGCATGCGCGCGCCGGAGGCCCGCTCGAAGAAATTGTAGCAATCCTCGCGAATCTCGAACAGCCACAGGTTCGGCGTCATCGCGCCGACGTCCATGACGTGGCTGCCGAGGTTGAGCATGTGGTTCGAGATGCGGGTCAGCTCGGCGAAGAAGACGCGCAGATACTGGGCGCGGATCGGCACCTCGATATCCAGCAGCTTCTCGATCGCGAGCACGAACGTGTGCTCCATGCACATCGGCGAGCAGTAATCGAGCCGATCGAAATAGGGGATCGCCTGCGCATAGGTCTTGTATTCGATCAGCTTTTCGGTGCCGCGATGCAGCAGGCCGACGTGCGGGTCGATCCGCTCGATGATCTCGCCATCCAGCTCCATCACCAGCCGCAGCACGCCGTGCGCCGCCGGATGCTGGGGACCGAAGTTAATCGTATAGTTCGATATGGTGACGTCGCCGGTGGTCGGATCGGCCGCATCGGTGACGTGCATCAGTTCGTCGACATAGTCGCTCACTGGTTCTGTCCTCCACCCTTGGTCGGCACGACGTCCGAATCCTTGGGCTTATCCTGCCGCTGGTTGCCGGGATCGGGTTCGCCGGCGCCGGTCTGCGCGGTGGTTTCGGTGGTCTTCGGCTCGTTCGTCGCGGCTGCCGGCTGCGATTTCGCGGGCGCATCGGCCTTGACGATCTCGTCCGCCTTCAGCGGCGTCGGCGCGCCCTTGGCCTCGGGCACCATGCCCTTCTCGTCGCCGGGAAGGACGTATTGCGCGCCTTCCCACGGACTCTGGAAGTCGAAGTTGCGGAAATCCTGCGCGAGGCTGACCGGCTGGTAGACGACGCGCTTCTGCTCTTCCGAATAGCGCATCTCGACGAAACCCGAGAGCGGGAAGTCCTTGCGCTGCGGATGGCCGCGGAAGCCATAGTCCGTGAGGATGCGGCGCAGGTCGGCGTTGCCGGTGAAGAGCACGCCGTACATGTCGTACACATCGCGCTCCAGCCAGCCGGCGACCGGCCAGATGCCCGTCACCGACGGCACCGGCTTGACGTCGTCGGTCGCGACATGGACGTGCAGGCGGTGGTTGCGCGTCAGCGACAGCAGGCAATAGACCACCTCGAAACGCTCGGGGCGCTCCGGATAGTCGACGCCGGCGATCTCCATCAGCTGCTGATATTCGAGGCCGGGCGTGTCGCGCAGCGCGGTGAGCGCCGTCACGATCGCCTCACGCTCGACATAGAGCGCGACCTCGCCGACCTGGTCGACAGCGTCGATCAGCGCCGCACCGAGCGTGATCCGTGCGGATTCGATCGTCTCGCCGTTGAGATCGGCCGCATAGGCGGGAGCGGGCGCCCTCACCGTTCGATGCTCCCGGCGCGGCGGATCTTCCGCTGCAGCTGCATGATGCCGTACAGCAACGCCTCCGCGGTCGGCGGGCAGCCGGGCACGTAGATGTCGACTGGAACCACGCGATCGCAGCCGCGCACGACGCTGTAGCTATAATGATAATAGCCGCCGCCGTTGGCGCAGCTGCCCATCGAGATGACGTATTTCGGCTCCGACATCTGGTCGTAGACCTTGCGGAGCGCAGGCGCCATCTTGTTGCACAGCGTGCCCGCGACGATCATCACGTCCGACTGGCGCGGCGACGCACGCGGCGCGGCGCCGAAGCGTTCGAGATCGTAGCGCGGCATGTTGACGTGGATCATCTCGACCGCGCAGCAGGCGAGGCCGAAGGTCATCCACCACAGCGAGCCGGTACGCGCCCACTGGAACAGCTCCTCGGTCGAGGTGACGAGGAAGCCCTTGTCGGTCAGCTCGCCGTTCAGGCTGTCGAAGAATCCCTGATCGGGCGGCACCAGCGACGTGGCGGTGGCCGGGCGATCGAGTTCGACGGGTCCGGACATGGGTGTCATTCCCAATCCAACGCTCCCTTTTTCCAGGCGTAGACGAGGCCCAGGGCCAATTCGCCGATGAAGATCATCATCGAGATCCAGGCGCTCCAGCCGATGCTGAACACCGACACGGCCCATGGATAGAGGAACGCGGCCTCGAGATCGAAGATGATGAACAGGATGGCGACGAGATAGAATCGCACGTCGAACTGGCTGCGCGGGTCCTCGAACGCGGGGAAGCCGCATTCATATTCCGACAGCTTCTGTTCGTTCGGCTTGTCGGCGCCGGTCAGGCGGGCGACGACCATGGGCAGGAACACGAACGTGCTCGACAGCGCCAGGGCGATGCCCAGGAACAGCAGGATTGGCAGGTATTGCGACAGATCGACCAATGGGCTTCTCGCAGGTGCGAAGGATGTGGGGTCGCTTTAGGCCCGTGGGGTGGCACGGGCAAGGCCGGGAGGGTGTGAGAATCACTCGCAATTAAGCGGGGGTGAATGACTTAGCCCGGCCTATGCCTTGCCCTCACCCCTGCGCCGGCTTCGCCGGAAGGGTGAGGGCACGGGACGTCTGCGTCAGCGCAGCGCGCCCGCCACCAGCTTGTGCAGCTTGACGTGCAGGCCGTCGTTGGCGGCGAGGAATTCGTTGCGCTCCATCGCGCGATCGGCACCGCGGAAGTCGGTGACGTAGCCGCCGGCCTCCTTGACCAGCAGCATGCCGGCCGCGGTGTCCCAGGGCTTCAGGCCCGATTCCCAATAGCCGTCGAACCGGCCCGCGGCGACCCAGGCGAGGTCGAGCGCCGCCGCACCGAAGCGACGGATGCCGGCGACTTCGGGGG
>JAKONL010000442.1 GCA_022701965.1 Burkholderiaceae bacterium
GAGCGACGCAGCCTGTTTGCGGTGCTTTCCGCGCGCGTCGGTTCGATCACCGACAATCGCCTGGGTGGATGGCACAGCTACCGCGCGTCGAAGGCGGCGCTCAACATGCTGGTGAAGACCGCCGCGATCGAAGTCCAGCGCAGCCAGCCGAACGCCGTGCTGGCCGCGCTGCATCCGGGAACGGTCGATTCGGCGCTCTCCGGGCCGTTTCGCGGGGCGCAGATCGGCCGGCCGGCAGACGACGTCGCGGCCGACCTGCTGCGCGTCGTCGACGGGCTGACGGCGGCCGATTCCGGCGGCTTCTTCACTTACGCGGGCGAGGCGTTGCCCTGGTAGCGGAACCTGCAGTCGTCAGCGGCACATCGAATAGCCGCCGGTCTCGAAATGGAAGTGGTCGTGGTGCGCGGCGTTGTAGTCCGGTCCGAGCACGCCCTTGAAGTAGCGGCAGGCGCCGTCGTGGACATCGCGCAGGAACAGCGCGGCGGGCGGTGCATCGGCGGCCTGCGCGTGCTGCCAGTGCGACAGCACGCCGATGCGCCGTCCGTCGGCCAGCGTCAGCGCCGCGATGTCGAGCGCGTCCGCCGTCGCATGCCGGCTGCGCGAAGCGCCGGGCGCCACCCCGTCGCCGAGGTTCACGTTGCGGCAGGCATAGCTGCCCAGATGCTCGACCGACGCCACGCGCTGCCCGTAGCGCCGCTCGGCCGCCGGCTGCAGCGCATGCCGCTCCCACATGTGGAACGACAGCGCCATCGGACAGCTCAGGACCACCGGCGGGCCGAAGCGGATCGCGGCCGACCGCAGGCGGACCGCGTTGGCGAAGCCGCAGCCGGCACCCGTCACCCGATCGGGCACTTGGTCGTACTGCATGCCCGTGGTGGCGAGGGCGGCCGTGCACAGGGCAGGGTCGTCGCGCGTGCGCGCCAGCTTCATCGGGGTCAGCCAGTCGGGTGGGGCGGCGACGTCGAGCGGCGCCCAGGGGTCGTAGCGCTCGGGAATCTTCAGCGCGCCGACGTAGACGGCGTAGATCGCCGCCACCGCGGCGGTGAACACGACCAGAAAGAGCCAGCGCAACTCCGCGCTTCCGCTCAGCCGCCGCGGCGCGTGACGGAGACGCTCGCCTCCAGCCCGACGTAGGCATCGGCGTCGCCGAACCAGCTGCCCGACACCGGTGCGGCGAAAGCCGGATCGCGCGCCACACCGACGCGTATCAGCTGGTTGCCGCCGAGCAGGTTGTTGGTCGGGTCGTAGGCGACCCAGCCGGCGCCCGGCAGGTAGGCCTGCAGCCAGGCGTGCGTGGCGCCCGCGCCGGTCGTGGGCGCGCCCGGCAGTCCGGTGCCGGCCTTGGCGGCGACGGCGTTGACGTCGAGCGCGACATCGTAGAGATAGCCCGAGACGAAGCGCGTCGCGACGCCGAGCCGGCGCATGGCCTCCATCATCAGCAGCGCATAGTCGCGGCAGCTGCCGCCGTTGAGCGCGAGCGTCTGCAGCGGCGTCTGCGTGCCCTGCGCGTCGCGCGTCGTGTAGCGGAAGTTCTGGAAGATGTGCTGGTTCATGCGACCGAGCAGGTCGCGGGTGGGCGTCGGGCCGTCGTGGCGGAGGAACTTGTGCGCCCAGGCGATGAGCTTGCCGTCGGGGTCGTCGTGGTGCGGGCGCAGGTAATGCTCGAGATCGAGCCGGTCCTGCAGCGAGTAGGCGAACGGCAGGAATTCGGCCGACGGGGACAGCAGCGAGAGATCCTGCGTCACGTCGGCCCGCTCGATCGTGAACGAACAGGTCAGCCGCAATTCCGTGGCCGCCTCGATCGGCTGGACCAGCGCCACGGAGTTGGAGTGCGGGTCCTGGATCATCCGGACGATCGCGTTGGGGCTGACGCGCAGGTCGGTGGCCAGCACGCGCAGGTCGTGGCTGTCGCGCGGCCGGAACATCACGCGATGCTCGCCGAAGGTCACGGGCTTGCTGTAGCGGTAGACGGTGTCGTGGACGATGTCGTAACGGGTGGGCATGTCCGCATTGTGCGGGTCGATGCTGTTGTGCAGGCAATCGAATTTGTAGGGCGTCGCGCTGCGTTCGGCGGCCGGTTCGCGCAGGTCGCGCCTGCATGCTTGCGGCGTCTCGCCTCCTTGCCGTCGCGCGGCTTCGCGGTGTGCGGTTTGCGACTACAGTCGGCCCATCAATTGACTTTTTGGAAACATTCATGGAAACGATCGAGGACGGCCACCGGCGCTCGTATTCCGCGGTTCCGATCGGTCGCTCTGCGAACGCCACCATCATGAAGGTTCACCAATGTTCATTCCTTGCGTGATCGCCGTCGGATCGGGTCTGGGCGGATTGGCCGTGATGCGCCGTGTCCTGCAGGGGCTGCCGGACGACTTCGCCGGCACCATCGTGCTTCTCATGCATTCCGAGAGCGCCGATGTCGATCCGATCCCGCACCTGATGCAGGATCCCGGTCGGCTCCATGTGAGCACCGTGGCGGACGGGATGCATGTCTCGGCCGGCCATGTGCATGTCGTGCCGCGCGGCTGCCATGCGCGCATCCGGGCCCCGGGGGTGTTCGAGATCGTCGGCCCCAAGCAGCAGCGGACGACGAGGCCGGCGATCGACGACCTGTTCGTGTCCGTCGCCGCTGCCTACGGCAACCGGGCGATCGGCCTGGTGCTGACGGGCGACGGCAGCGACGGCACCGAGGGTGCCCGCGCCATCGGCGCGGCGGGCGGCGTCTCGCTGGTGCAGAGCGTGGTCGACAGCGAGCATCCCGAGATGCCCGGCAGCGCGCTGGTCGGCGACCATCCGTACCAGTGCCTGCTGATCCACCAGATCGCACCCACCATCGTCGCCATCGCGCAGCGGCTCGCACGCTGACGCGGCGCCGTGGCGAGCCGGCTGCCGGCGCTTCAGCGCTCGTCCGGTCCGGCGTCTCTTTTTTTCGAGCGGCCCGTATCGAGCGCGCCGGCGAGCGCCGTGGGCAACGGCCACGGCTCGCCGTGCCAGCGCGCGGCCAGGAGCTCGGCACAGAGCGCGGCGAAGCTGAGCCCGCGCGAACCCATCGCGGTGCACAGCCACGGGCCGTCGGGCAGCGCTGCGTCGCGCGGCCCGACGAGCGGCCGCCGGTCCGCCGACGCGCAACGAACGCCGGCCCAGGCCCGCGCTTCGCCACGCTCGAAGGTCGACGCCAGATCGGCCGCCGCAGCGGGATGGAGGGCGTCGAGGCGGCTGCGATTGGCCTCGGCATCAGCGATCGTCACACCGGTGTCGCGGCGGTCGCGGTCATAGGTCGCGCCGGTCAGCCAGAACGCACCGCCGGCATCGGGCACGTGGGCGACCAGGTGCCCGTCGCCGTTGACCGGCATTCGCGGCAGTTGCGACATGGGCGACAGGCGCGGCATCGGTCCCCATGCCACCTGCCCGCGCACCGGTTGCAACGGATGACCGGGCGCCAGCGCCGCGCTGTCGTGGCCCGCCGCGACGACCACGCGATCGGCCTGCGCCACGACGCCGCCTTCCGGATCGCTCAGGCGCCAGCGCGGCGTGGCCACGCCTTCGAATGGTTCGACGCGTTCGATCCGTGCGACGCGCCGACCGGTGAGCAGATCCACCCCCGGCTCCTGCAGCCATGCCGCCACCAGCCGCGCGGGCTTCACCCAGCCGGCACGGGCGTGCCATAGCGCGGCGGTGCCGGCAGGAAGGCCGGACGAGTGCAATGTTTCGGCATCGGCGGGCCAGGATTCGTTCGGCCCGCAGGCGCTCCATTCCGGTGGTACGCGCGCGGCGCCGGACGCCCGGCGTTCGAGGACGCCGTCGCCGCGCCAGTCCGCGCCGTGGACGAGACGGCTCTCGAGCTGCTGCCAGGTCGCCCGGATGCCGGCGCGCGTGAGGCGCGAGAGCAGCGCGTCGTCCGGCGAGACATGCGGCGCGATCACGCCCACCGGCAGCCCGGACGCGCCGCCCGCTGGCCCGCCCGATGCGTCGATCACCGTCACGCGCCAGCCGCGGCGTGCCAGGCTCGCCGCGACGGCCGCGCCGGCCAGTCCGGCTCCGACCACCGCGCAGTGGCCCGGGGCGGTCGTGGCCGGCGGCGGGGTGCGCCGGCGCACGGTCCAGGCCGGTGCGAACTCGCCGCGCAGGCAGTCGCGCTTGGGCGGCAGGCCGGCCGCCTTGCGCACCCGGAAGCCGTTCTGCGCCAGTGCGTCGCGAACGGCCCGGGCGATGGTCCAGGTGGCGATGCCGGTGCCCGGGTGCGCGAAGCGCGAGACCGCCTTGAGCACCTCGGGCGACCACATCGACGGATTCAGCGCCGGGCTGAAACCGTCGAGGAAGATGCTGTCGGCCTCGAAGCGCTGCGCGCGCAGCATCGCCTGGACATCGCCGATGCACAGCGTCAGCAGCACGCGGCCGTCGTCGAACGCGAGGCGGTGGAAGCCGGGCAGCAGGCCGTGCCATTGATGCGCCAGCGCATCGGCCAGATCGCGCAGCTCGGGATAAGCCGCGGCGGCGCGACGCAGGTCGGCCTGCGAGACCGGGTGTGCTTCGACCGAGACGAAGTGCAGCATGCGCGGGCGCAGCGGATCGTCGCGCCAGGCCTGCCAGCAGGCCAGGAAATTGAGGCCGAAGCCGAAGCCGGTCTCCAGGATGCGCCACTGCGCCGATCCGGCCCACGCCGCCGGCAGGCTGCTGCCGGCGATGAAGACATGGCGCGACTGCGCGAGCGCGCCGGTCTCGGTGTGATAGATGTCGCCGAAACGCGGGCTCAGCGGCACGCCGTCGGCGCGCCAGTCGACCGCTTCGCTCACGACGTGAGTTGTGGGGTCGGGCCGCAGGCGGTCAGGCGCCGGGCGGGGGGGTGTAGCCCTGCACGGCATCGGCGCCGTCGCCGAAGAAGTGCTTCTCCATCTGCCGCTTGAGGTACTCGCGCGCCCGCAGATCGGCCAGGTTCAGGCGGTTCTCGTTGACCAGCATGGTCTGCTGCTTGAGCCACGCGGCCCAGGCTTCCTTGCTGACGTTCTCCCACAGCTTCTTGCCGAGGTCGCCCGGATAGGGCGGGAAATCGAGTCCCTCCGCCTGCGTGCCGAGCTTGATGCACTGGACCATGCGTGCCATTGTGAGTTGCCTTCCTTGTGGGTGCGTCGGATGCCGGACCGCGCCGGGCAGCGCGTCGCGAAATGCGCTCGCCGCGCATCCGTTAGCTGTTTTGGTAATTAGGAACTGAGAATTTCGTCGTTCCCAGTTTCTTGCGCCGACTCGAGAATCGGCCGCTTCATCGATATGCCCCGTGCAAGAACAGAGAGAGCGGTACCCATGAGCCTTCGTCGCGACTTTATCAAGCTTTCCTCCGCCGCCGCGATCGCGGGGATAGCCGGCAGTCTCGGCCTCGCCACGTGGCCGTCCTTGGCCCAGCCGGCCGCGACCGGCCCGGTCACGCTGCTGAACGTGTCGTACGACCCGACGCGCGAGCTCTACGTCGAATACAACCAGGCCTTCGCGAAGTACTGGAAGGGCAAGACCGGACAGGACCTGACCGTCAAGCAGTCGCACGGCGGCTCCGGCAAGCAGGCCCGCTCGATCATCGACGGCATCGACGCCGACGTGGCGACGCTCGCGCTCGGCGGCGACGTCGATGCGCTGGCCACGCACGGCAACCTGGTCAAGGCGGACTGGCAGAAGCGCCTCCCGCACAACTCGGCGCCCTACACCTCGACCATCGTGTTCCTCGTGAAGAAGGGCAACCCCAAGGGCCTGAAGGACTGGGACGACCTGGTCAGGCCCGGCGTCCAGGTGATCACGCCCAACCCGAAGACCTCCGGCGGCGCCCGCTGGAACTACCTGGCCGCCTGGGAATTCGCCAAGCGCAAGTACGGTGGCGACGCCAAGGCCCAGGAGTTCGTCGG
>JAKONL010000444.1 GCA_022701965.1 Burkholderiaceae bacterium
TGCCGCGGCGGCGCAGGTCGAGCACGCCTTCGACGATGCCGATGCCGGTCATGGGCTGCAGCGCCGGCAGGAAGGCCAGTGTGGCGTCGGCGACGATGGCCCCGGTGCTCGCGCGGATGCGTGCAGCGCCGGGCTCGGCCGGCGGCTGCAGCCGCAGCTCGGCGCTGCCGCCCTCGATGAAGATCTGCACGCCGGGTTCGGCCGGGTTCAGGTCGTCGTTCAGCCACTGGCCACGGTCCGCCTCGAGCGTGACCGCGGTGCGGGCCGTCACGGCCACGCCGCGCGCATCGGTCAGGCGCAGCTTCACGGTCACTGGCCGCAGCGGATCGGCCCGCAGTTCGGACGGCGGCTCGAACGCCATCAGTCCCAGTTCGTCGGGGGCGGTGATCTCCAGCGCGGCGCGGCCGCGGGCGTTGCCGAAGTCGTCCGTCTCGACGAGCTCCAGCGCGTTGGCGCCGGGACGCAGGGCCACGCCGATGTACTCCCAGGCGCCGACACCGCTGGAGGGCAGGCTGGCCTTCTTGCCCACGCGCGTCTCGGGCACGTCGTCGCCGTTGACCCGCAGCCGCAGCGCGGCGCCGAGCGGTCCCTTGACGCGAACGTTGATCGAGCGCGACGCGACGACATCGCCCGCCGTGAGCCCGATGAAGCCGGGCTTCGCGTCCAGGCCGGGCACGACCGCCTCGAGGTCGACGGCGCCCGGCGCCGCCGGCGGCGCCGTCATCCGGCTGCCATGACCATCGAGCGAGCGCACGGCGAGTGCGGCGTTGCCCGCGGCGTCGGACGACAGCAGCGGCTGCAGCAGTCCGCCCCCCAGGGCGCCACCGGCGGCCAGCCGGCCCGGCAACGCGATCAGCGGCTCCGCGATCGGCATCGTGCCGGCGGTCGCGGCGCCGTTGGACGAGAGCGTCCCGGTCGCGGGCAGCGACCGTGCGTCGCCGATGGCCGTGCTCCTGGCATCGGTCGGCAGGCGGGTCGCGACCGCGCCGGTGATGCTCGCCTCCGCCTTGGCCGCGTTCGCGCGGCGTGCCTTGACGGCTTCGACCAGTCCGGTGTCATGGCAGCTTTCGACGAGGAAGTTGGCCTTGACGAACTCGCCCTTCTTCACGTCCAGGAAGCGGCTGTCGGCCGCGCCCGCGTTGCGGTGGTCCCACGCGGCGAGCCGGGCGCCTTCGGGCAGGGTGCCGGCGTCCAGACGCAGGGCATGGGTCACGGGCTTCAGGCCGTAGATGCTCCAGCGTCCTTCCGAATCCGTCACGACGCTGGTGCCGTTTTCCATGTAGAGGCGCACGCCGGGAATGCCGAACTCGTTCTCGCCGTCCTGGTCGCCGTTGCGGTTGCAGTCGAGATGGACCTTGCCGAACGCATAGGCCTCGTCCGAGAACACGCCGCCGCTCACGTAGACGCGCCAGGCGGCGTCGTTGGACTGCACGCCGTTGGCGGTGGCGCGCGCGCGGTTGATCGCCTCGCCTTGGGTAGCGGCACCGACGCCGATGCGCAGCCGGTAGCGCACGGTCGCCGTCGCGCCGTTGGCGAGCGTGCGCGCGGGGTACGCGAACCGCAGTGCCGTGCCGCCGACGGGATCGGCGCCCGGCTGTCCGTCCACGCGCGTGCTTCCTCCGACATAGGCGAAGCCGGGCGGCAGCGTGTCATGAAGTTCGATGCCGGTGAGTTCGCCGCCGCTGCGGTTGGTCAGCAGCAGTGCGTAGTCGACGAAGTCGCCGAACTCGGCCTTCGCCTTGTTGCCTTCCTTCTTGAGCAGCAGCCCGGTCCGGACGCCGGGCGGGTCCAGCGGCAGATGGTTGTGGATGGCTTCGCAAGCGGCGTTGGTGCGGCTGTCCGCGCCGGTGCGCAGCACGCGGTAGTGCACGGTGCTGTCGTTGCCCTGCGGTGCGGTGGCCTGAGGCACGACCAGTCCGCAGCTCGCGAAGCGACCCGGCTGCGCGGGGATCGCGCCGGAGGCGCTGAGGTAGCCGCTGCCGGGCGGCGGCTGCACGCTCACGGCGTAGTCGCACACGTCGGCGACGGGGGGCGAATTCCAGTAGAACTGGTACTCGCCTTTCGCGTTCGTCTTCATCGACACGCTGCCGTCCGCGGCATAGGTGTAGAGGCCGGAGTCGCCCTGGTAGATCTGGTCGGCCTGGATCGCGGATGCGGACCCGTTCTCGCAGGACTGACGCGAGAACCTGACGATCGCGCCTTCCACCGGCAGGCGGGTGACCGAGTCGTAGACGATGCCTTGCGGGTCGACCAGCAGCACGTGCGAAACACTCGCCGCCGCGCTCAGCACCCGGCCCGCCGCCAGCGTGTTCTCCGTGAATGCCGCTGCCCAGGCCTTGTTGTCCAGCACGGTGCGCACCGCCGGGCTTTTCCGCTGCACGCGGACCGTGAACGCGATCTCCTCGCCCTGGTCGACCGCCAGCGCCTGGTTGCCGTCGGTGAGGCTCAGGACGCCCAGGACCGGCACGCTGCGCGCCGCGTCGGCCGCTGTCTGCGCGGCGGAGTCGCACGGCGCCCGGCCGGTGTAGGTCGATGCGATCCGGAGCACGCCCTTGCGCGCGACCGGCGTGCCGACCAGCTGCCACGAGGCGATGTTGGAGCCGGCCGGGCCACCCGTCGCGAGGCACTCCAGGTTGTCGATGACGCGCACGTTGGGCGCGCCGGCCCGACCTCTGTTGACGACCGACAGCAGGTAGTCGATCTCGAAGACGTCGTCCGAAATGCGCCGCGGCGTGCCGGCGGTCTTGACGATCTCCAGGCCGGCGAGCCGGGTGGGCACCGGCGTCGGCGAAGCGTTGTTGTTGGGATTGCCGTCGCCGTCCGGGTCGGGGTCGGCGCCGTCCACCGAGTCGTCGGTCACGGCCTGCGGTCCGCCGGCGGTGCGCGCTGCCCGTGCCACGGCGGTGTTGAGCAGGTTCTCCGGTCGTCCGGCCAGGTGAACACGCACGTCGTAGTCGACGACGAACTCTCCGCCGGCGGGCAGGAAGGCGTCCGCGTCGAGCAGCCGGGCCTTGGCACCACCCTCGCCCGTGAAGGCCGCCGCCGCCCTGGCGACGGTGCGCGATCCCACGCGGTTGCGGATGTTCACACTGCCCGGGACCACCGTGTACTGCCCGGCCCCCGGCACCGGCTGCGCCGTGTAGGCGCCGAAGGCCGTGGCCGCGCTGCCTTCGAGCGCATCGGTCACCTGCACGTCGAACAGCGGCGTGGCGCCGTAGTTGCGCACCCGCACGGAAAAACGGAAGTCGGCGGTGCCGTCGGGCACACCACCGGCGCCGACGTTCTGTCGCGCCGGCAGGACGCTCTTGGCAAGGCCGATGCGCTCGCCCGAAGTGCCGAGCACGACGTTGTTGGACGCGGCCGATGTCGCACCGGAGCCGTCGCCGTAGTGAAGCTGGCCCTGGTTCACGATGTCCGCCGGCGCGTCGGCCAGCACCTGGGCCGAGAAGCGCATCGCCAGCCCGGCGTTCGGTGCGAGCGACGCCACGCCGATGGCGACCTCCTGCGTCGAGGAATCCTCCGCCGTGCGGTAGTCGAAGGCCGCGTCGCCCGGCAACCGGAACAACCGCACCGCGCCCGCTGCGGCCGAACGCAGCGTGCCCGCCACATAGCGGGTGCCCGCGGGCAGCGTGTCGCGCAGCAGCACCAGCGAGGTCGGCACGCCGTTGACCCGGATCGGCGTGGCCGCGGGGCCCGCCGTCGCGGTCGCGGCGGCGGCGCGCACGCCGATGTTCTGCGCCTCGAGGTGGAAGTCGATCTTGCCGGCACCAGGCACGAGCGGCCCGTCGAAGGACGCGGTCTTGACGATCGAGACGATCGGATTCGCGCCCACGGTCACCAGCGTCGCGCTGCGCGCCGTGACCTGCTGCAGCCGGGTCTGCGCCTGGAGCGTGATGCAGGCGGCGCCGTGGGGCAGGTTCGGTACGTGCCCCTGCACCAGGAGCCCCGCGGTGCGTCCCGGCCCCAGGACCAGGGCACCGGGGCCCGGGCCTGCGAGCGCGGGCTCGGTGGCGTCGACGATGCCGTTGTTGTTGGTATCCAGCACCACGCGCAGCCCGGACAGGTCGAAATCGTCCGTGCCCGGGCAGCTGCCGCCGTTGGTGAGCGAGAACGCATAGGCGGACTCGACGTTGCCGGTGTTGCGAAGCAGGAAGTTCAACGTCGCGTCGACGTCCGGCGCACGCGCGACACGCGCTTCGCCTTCCAGGGCGAGGGCCTCGACCGCGCGGATGACCGCGGTCACGGTGTTGGAACTGGTGCGTTCGAGCTGCGAATAGCCCGCCGGCACGTAGCTCGCGGTCGCCGTCGTGCTGATGACAAGTCCGGCCTGCGGCGTGGCCGCCGCCGCGCTCGGGCCCGCGGCCATGCAGAGGGCGGCGAGCACGGCCCACGCCGCCATGGCTGCGACGTTCCGCCAGTGCCGACGGATCCCAGCCGGGCGCGACCGGTGATCGTTTCGCGGGTTCATCTCTTCATGGCTTTCTCTTCGGG
>JAKONL010000462.1 GCA_022701965.1 Burkholderiaceae bacterium
GAACAGGTCGTAGCTCGGGAACTGGCGCCCGAGGATCTGCACCGAGCCCGAGAGTCCAGGCGCGCGCGGGCCGAGCAGCTCGTCGGGTCCCCAGAGCCACAGCACCGCGTCCTTGATGACCAGCACCAGCGCGAAGGTCGCGAGCAGCTGGAACAGCTCGGGCGCCTTGTAGATGCGCCGCAGCAGCACCACCTCGATCAGCGCGCCGAGCACCCCCACCGCCACCGCCGCCAGCACCAGTGCCGGCCAGAAACCGAGGCCGGTGCCGAGCTTCCCGACCAGCGTGTAGGCGACGTAGATGCCCACCATGAAGAACGAGCCGTGCGCGAAGTTGACGATGCGCGTGACGCCGAAGATCAGCGACAGCCCCGCCGCCACGAGGAACAGGGAGGAAGCCCCGGCCAGGCCGTTGAGCAGTTGAACGATGAAACCGGAGAAACTCATCTGGCGGAACTTCCTGGTGGATGGCGCACGAACCCGGAACGGGCTTCAGTCCTTCGAGCGGGACTTGGCGACGTCGGCTGCCGGCGGCTGGAACTTCGCGCCGTCGAAGTACGTGTAGTCGACCATCACGCCGCGGCCGTTGTCGTTCTTCGTCCTGCCGACGAAGGCGCCCATCGTCGACTGGTGGTCTTCGGCGCGGTAGGTGATGCGGCCGAACGGCGTCTCCACCTGCAGGCCCTTGAACGCTTCGGCCAGCTTCGTGCTGTCGGTGCTCTTCGCCTTGGCGATGCCCGCCGCGGCCGACTTGATCATCGAGTAGCCGACGACCGAGCCGAGGCGCGGATAGTCCTTGTACTTGCCCTGGTAGGCGAGGAAGAAGGCCTTGTGATCGGGCGTCTGCACGCCGTACCACGGGTAGCCGGTGACGATCCAGCCGTTGGGCGTCTCGTCCTTGAGCGGATCGAGGTACTCGGGCTCGCCGGTCAGAACGCTCACCACCGCGCGGTCCTTGAACAGGCCGCGCGTGTTGCCCTCGCGCACGAACTTCGACAGGTCGGCGCCGAACAGCACGTTGAAGATCGCGTCCGGCTTCGCATCGGCGAGCGCCTGCGCGACGCTGCCCGCATCGACCTTGCCCAGCGGCGGCGCCTGCTCGGCGACGAATTCGACGTCGGGCTGCGCTGCCTTCAGCAGCGTCTTGAACGCGGCGACGGCCGACTGCCCGTACTCGTAGTTGGGATAGACGACGGCCCAGCGCTTCGCCTTGAGCTTGACGGCCTCGGGCACGAGCATCGCGGCCTGCATGTAGGTGCCCGGGCGCAGGCGGTAGGTGTAGGCGTTGCCACCCTGCCAGGTGAGCTTGTCGGTCAGCGGTTCGCCGGCGAGGAAGAAGAACTTCTTCTGCTTGGCGAAGTCGGCCACGGCCAGGCCGGTGTTCGACAGGAAGGTGCCGGTCAGCACGTCGATCTTCTCGCGCGAGACCAGTTCCTCGGCCACGCGCACCGCGTCGCCGGGGTTGGCGTTGTCGTCGCGCGTGATCAGCTCGATCTTCCGGCCGTCGACGCCGCCCTTGGCGTTGATCTCCTCGACCGCGAGTTCCATGCCCTTCTTGTAGGGCTCGAGGAAGGCGGGCTGCGCCTTGTAGCTGTTGATCTCGCCGATCTTGATCGTGTTGCCCTGCGCATGCGCGGGAACGAGCACGGCGGCGAGCGAGGCGACCGCGGCGGCGGTGAAGACGTGACGCATTGGATTCATCGACAAACTCCTTGGAACTGAAAAAACTGCAGGGATGGAGAGGTGCTGCGAACGCTCAGCGAAGTCCGTCCTCGCCCTTGACTTCGCCGTGCTGCAGACCGCCGATGCGCGGCAGCGGGCGTCCGCTGTCGGTCACGGCCACCGCGACCACGATCTCGCCGGCGCGCGGCGCGTCGGAGACGCGCGCCTCCATCGCATCGAAATGGCTGCGTACGAAGGCCGCGTCCTTGTGGCCGAGCGGCACGTCGATCGCGGTGCCGAGCGTGCCGCGCTTCTTGGCCGAGGGCACCAGCGCCGCGCCCTTCTCCACCGCCGCGCGCAGCGGTGCACCGAGCTTCGGGTGCAGGATCGCCGCGGCGTGCTCCAGCTCGCCGTTCTCGCCGACGATGGCCGCCTTGCCGTAGCTCTGCGCATCGGCCGGCGCGATGCCCAGCGCCGCGACGGCCTTCTGGCCCAACAACGCACCGAGCTCCTCGCCGATGGCGATCAGCTCGTCGAGGTTCTCGCTGTAGCGGCCCGCGTACGGGTTCTCGATCACGGCGATGGCGACGGCGCGGCGCGTCGGCGGCTCGATGGTCTGGCCCATTTCCTTGCGGACCTCGTCGACCTGGACGATGAGTTTGCGGATGTTCGCTGGCATGGTGTTCGTTCCTTCGTGTCCGGGTCAGCGCAGGCCGTCCCACTTGCTGATGTTCTCGGCGAGCAGGCCGCCGACGCGCGCATGCACGCGGTAGCCGGTGCTCATCGCGAGGATGAAGACGATCTCGTCGGCCGCCGGCGCACCGGGCACGCGCACCTCGATGGCGTCGAACTGGCCGCGCACGTAGCTGGCGTTGATGTTGGTCAGCGGCACGTCGAGCGCGGCGCCGGGCGGCCCGACCTTCTTGGTCGACGGGACGATCGAGAGGCCGTTGCCAGGCTGGCCGGTCTTGGCCTCGCTCTTGCCCTGCGTGTAGGCCACGCGGTCGCCCTTCCAGCCGAGCAGCTCGCGCATCGCGTAGCCGCCGGGCACGTGCCACAGCGCGCCGTGCTCGAGCTCGCCGGCCGCGCCGACGATCGCGCCCTTGCCGTAGCTGGAGATGCGTTCGAGCGGCACCTCCATCGCCGCGTGCAGCCGGCGCGCCATGTCGAGGCCGACCGGGTCGAGCAGCGCCATCATGGGCAGGATGTCGGGCTCGTAGCGGCCGGCGAACGGGTTGGTCAGCACCGCGCCGATGGCGCCGCGCACCAGCGGCGTTTCGGCGCGCGGACCGAATTCGTGATGGATGTGCTCCACATGCGTGAAGACGCGGCGTAGGTCGATCATGGGAATTGAAACCTCAGGCAGAAGAGGCCGCCTCGGCGGTCGGGTACGTCGGCGACGAGCATAAGGGGAACACGCGCGCGGACGAGGGCTCGATCCGCCGCCAGCGGCCCTGGCAGACCAGCGCGGCGGCCCACACGTGGCCCGCGCGCTGCAGCGCCCGCGCGCAGGCCGCGCCCGCATCGAGTGCGTCGCGCACCGTCGCGGATGGCAGCGCGGGAACGTCGACGGTCACCGGAATGTCGCCGAGGTCGCTGTCGTCCTTGCACTCGCTCGCCGGGCGACGGACGATCGTCTCGTCGTCGGCGTTCACGGCATTGGCGATCACGGTCGCGGCGGCGTCGGCCTGCGCGGCGGTCGCGGCCAGCACCGTGACGCTGTCGGCAATGCCGAGCGAGAAGCTGCGTCCGCGCCAGCCGCTGGTCGCGATGCCGCGCACCGGGTCGGCGGCGTCGACAGTGAACTGCGCATCGGTCTCGACCGGCGTGGCGCTGCCGGGGTC
>JAKONL010000472.1 GCA_022701965.1 Burkholderiaceae bacterium
TGGAGAGCATGACCAACGCGCCCTACCTGATGCTCAAGGGCCGCGGCGGCTACCGCATGGGCCACGACCGCATCTTCGACCACATGATGCTCGACGGCCTGGAGGACGCCTACCAGCCCGGCCGCTCGATGGGCACCTTCGGCGAGGACTGCGCCGCGAAATACGCCTTCACGCGCGAGCAGCAGGACGCCTTCGCCGTCGCCAGCGTCGAGCGCGCGCGGCAGGCGACGGCCGACGGCCTGTTCGCGGCCGAGATCGCGCCGGTCACGGTCAAGGGCCGCGGCGGCGAGACCCTGATCGCCATCGACGAGGGCCCGGCCAAGGCCAAGCTCGACAAGATCCCGACGCTCAAGCCGGCCTTCAAGAAGGACGGCGGCACGATCACCGCCGCGTCGAGTTCGTCGATCAACGACGGCGCGGCCGCGCTGGTCATGACCACCGCGTCGCATGCCGGGAAGATCGGCGCGAAGCCGGTCGCGCGCGTCCTCGCCCACGCGACGCACGCGCAGCAGCCCGAATGGTTCTCGACCGCGCCGGTCGGTGCGGTGCAGAAGCTGTTCGCCAGGACCGGCTGGAGCGTGGCCGACGTCGATCTCTGGGAGGTCAACGAGGCCTTCGCCGTGGTGCCGATGGCGCTGATGAAGGAGTTCGGCGTTTCGCACGACATCGTCAACGTGCACGGCGGCGCCTGCGCGCTCGGCCACCCGATCGGCGCGAGCGGCGCGCGCATCATCGTGACGCTGATCCACGCGCTGCAGGCGCGCGGCAAGAAGCGCGGCGTCGCGACGCTGTGCATCGGCGGCGGCGAAGGCACGGCCGTGGCGATCGAACTGGTCTGACCGACCCGCAACCGGAGTGTCCATGCGTTCCTCATTTCGTCTTTCGCTGGCCGGTGCGCTGGCGGGCGCGGTACTTCTCGTCGCACCCGCCTGGGCGCAGAAGCGCGACAACGCGCTTTTCGATGCGGCCACCGCCGAGCAGCCGGCGGTGGTCAAGACGCTCGAACAGCTCGTCAACATCGAGACCGGCACCGGCGATGCCGAAGGGTTGGCCACAGCCGGCAGGTACTTCGAGGACCAGCTCAAGGCGCTCGGCTTCAACGTGACGCGCCACAAGGCGGTGGCCCCGGCGGTCGGCGACAACATCGTCGGCCGGCTCAAGGGAGCGCTTGACGGGCGTGGAGGAAAAAACCTGCTGCTGATCTCGCACATGGACACGGTCTACCCGCGCGGCATGCTGGCGAAGGCGCCGTTCCGCATCGAGGGCAACCGCGCCTACGGACCGGGCATCGCCGACGACAAGGGCGGCAACGCCGTGATCCTGCACGCGCTCAGGCTGCTGCGGACCTACGGCTTCCGCGACTTCGGGTCGATCACGGTGCTCTTCAACACCGACGAGGAGAAGGGCTCCTTCGGTTCGCGCGACCTGATCCAGGAAGAGGCCGCCAGGGCCGACTACGTGCTGTCCTTCGAGCCGACCTCGGCCGAGCGCGAGAGCATGACGCTCGGCACCTCGGGCATCGCCTACGTGCAGGCCGACATCACCGGCCGCGCCTCGCACGCCGGTGCGGCGCCCGAGGCCGGCGTCAATGCGCTGGTCGAGGCCGCCGACCTCGTGCTGCGCACGCAGGACATCGACGACCGGGCCCGCGGCCTGCGCTTCAACTGGACCGTCGCCAAGGCCGGCGGCGTCTCCAACATCATTCCGGCGAGCGCCACGCTCAACGCCGACGTGCGCTACGCCCGCAACGAGGATTTCGATGCCGCGATGAAGACGCTGGAGACGCGCGCGCAGATGAAGAAACTGCCGGAAGCCGAGGTCGCCGTCACCGTCAAGGCCGGTCGTCCGGCCTTCAACGCCGGTGCCGGCGGACGGGTGCTGATCGACAAGGCGGTCGGCTTCTACAGGGAAGCCGGCGGCGCGCTCGCGATCGACGAGCGCACCGGCGGCGGCACCGACGCGGCCTATGCGGCGCTGTCGGGCAAGCCGGTGATCGAGAGCCTGGGCCTGCCGGGCTCCGGTTACCACAGCGACAAGGCCGAGTACGTGATGATCGACGCCATTGCGCGCCGGCTCTACATGGCCACGCGGATGGTGATGGACCTCGGCGCGGGCAGGTAGACAGGCCACCCAGAAAACCAAGGAGACATCCATGCTGCTGACCACCGACCAAGAAGCCATCCGCGACGCCGTGCGCGACTTCGCACAGGCCGAGCTCTGGCCGAACGCACCGCAATGGGATCGCGACCATGCGTTTCCCAAGGCCGCGCACGAGGGCCTCGCCGCGCTCGGCGCCTACGGCATCTGCGTGCCCGAGGAAGACGGCGGCGCGGGCCTCGACTACCTGACGCTGGCCCTCGTGCTCGAGGAGATCGCGGCCGGCGACGGCGGCACCAGCACCGCCATCAGCGTGACCAACTGCCCGGTCAACGCGATCCTCATGCGCTACGGCAACGCGCAGCAGAAGAAGCAGTGGCTCCAGCCGCTCGCGCAGGGCCTGATGCTCGGCGCGTTCTGCCTGACCGAGCCGCAGGCCGGCAGCGACGCGTCGAGCCTGCGCACCACCGCGCGCCGCGACGGCGACGCCTGGGTGATCGACGGCGTGAAGCAGTTCATCACCAGCGGCAGGAACGGCCAGGTCGCGATCGTGATCGCCGTCACCGACAGGGGCGCGGGCAAGCGCGGCATGAGCGCGTTCATCGTGCCCACCGACGCGCCGGGCTACCACGTCGCGCGGCTGGAGGACAAGCTCGGCCAGCACAGCAGCGACACGGCGCAGATCAACTTCGACGCCTGCCGCATCCCGGCCGAGAACCTGATCGGCAAGGAGGGCGAGGGCTACCGCATCGCGCTCGGCGCGCTGGAAGGCGGGCGCATCGGCATCGCGGCGCAGAGCGTGGGCATGGCGAGGAGCGCCTTCGACGTCGCTCTCGCCTATGCCAAGGACCGGCAGGCCTTCGGCGGCAGCATCTTCGAGCAGCAGGCCGTCGGATTCCGGCTGGCCGAGTGCGCGACGCAGCTCGAGGCCGCGCGCCAGCTGATCTGGCATGCCGCCGCGCTGCGCGACGCCGGCCGGCCATGCCTCAAGGAAGCGGCGATGGCCAAGCTCTTCGCCAGCGAGATGGCCGAGAAGGTCTGCAGCGCGGCGATCCAGACGCTCGGCGGCTACGGCTACGTGAACGACTTTCCGCTGGAGCGCATCTACCGCGACGTGCGCGTCTGCCAGATCTACGAAGGCACCTCCGACATCCAGAAGCTGCTGATCCAGCGCGCGCTGGCCTGAAGGCGGTATCCGGGTTAGTGCTAGCCGGGGAAGATGTTCCAATGGAGGCCGTGATGAGCAGCCCGACACCTCCTACCAACGGTCCTTGCCCCTGCGGCAAGACCGATCGCCGCGACCGGCCCTTCGCCTACGCACTCTGCTGCGGACGCTACGTCGACGACTTCGACGGCACGCCCGCACCGGATGCCGAGTCGCTGATGCGTTCGCGCTATTCGGCCTTCGTGTTCCAGCGTGCGGACTACCTGCTCGCGACCTGGCACGCGTCGACGCGGCCGGCGTCGGTCGAGTTCGAGCCGGACGTCAAATGGCTCGGCCTGGACGTGCGCTCGCGCTCGGTGCTCGATGCGGAGCATGCCGAGGTCGAGTTCGTGGCGCGCCAGCGCAGCGCGGCCGGCGTCGCCACGCGGCTGCACGAGCGCAGCCGCTTCGTGCGCGAAGGCGAGGAGGGCCAGGAGGGCGGCTCGCGCTGGTACTACCTGGACGGCGAGCGGCGCTGAAGCCGGCGTCGCCGCCGATGCGCTTCGGGCTCAACCGCCGGGCAGCGCCTTCGCTTCCACGCCTGCGAGCACCACGGCGTCGCTGCGGTCCTTGAGGTTCACCCCGGTCAGCCCCAGGCGGCGTGCTTCCTGCGCCAGCCACCAGAAGCGCGCGGCCGCGGCAGCCGGCGCGAGACCTTCGGCGCGGATGTTCGAGATGCAGTTGCGCTGCGCGTCGTGCCGGCCCGGCGCCGGATCCCAGGTGAGGTAGAGGCCCAGGCTGTCGGGCGAACTCAGGCCCGGGCGCTCGCCGATGAGCATCGCCACGAGTCGGGCGCCGAGCAGCGCGCCGACCTCGTCGCCGAGCGCGACGCGCGCCTGGCGGGCGATCACCACGGGCCCGATGCGCCAGTCCGCCGGTGCCTGCGCGCGGATCGCGGCGACCAGCGCCCGCGCATTGCGCGCCACGGCCAGCGACGACAGGCCGTCGCCCACCACCAGCAGCAGGTCGCAGCCGGTGACGGGGCTCGGCCCCGCCGCGTCGCGCAACGCCTGCGCGCTCGCATCATCGAGCCGGCGCCCGAGGTCGGGGCGCAGCAGGTAGGTCGCGCGGTCGGCGGCGGCGCTGTGCACGTGCAGCGACGACCCGAAGCCGTCGGCTTCGAGGGCCGCGGCCAGCGCGTCGGCGTCGAGCTCCGCATGCACCGCGTCGCGCGCCT
>JAKONL010000488.1 GCA_022701965.1 Burkholderiaceae bacterium
GCCAGAGGATCCAGGGAAACACGCGCCGGCCCACCACCAGCATCAGCACGATGAACCCGCCGACCTGCAGCAGCGTCAGGCCGAGCGTCTGCCAGATGGCCGCCGGATCACCGCCGTTCGACTGCCCGCCCAGGACCCCCGCGAGCGGCGGCAGCAGCACCAGCACCAGCACCATGGCGAGGTCCTCGACGATCAGCCAGCCGATGGCGATCCGACCGGTGTAGGTATCGACCAGGCCCAGGCTTTCCAGTGCGCGCAGCAGTACGACCGTGCTGGCGACCGACAGCGCCAGGCCGAACACCAGCGCCGCGCCCAGGTGCCATCCCCACCAGGTCGCCAGCGCCCCGCCGAGCAGCGTGGCCACCCCGATCTGCACCAGAGCGCCCGGCACCGCGATCTTGCGCACGGCGAGCAGGTCGTCGAGCGAGAAATGCAGGCCGACGCCGAACATCAGCAGCATCACGCCGATCTCGGCCAGCTGGGCGGCGATGCCCGCGTCGGCGACGAAGCCGGGCGTGAAGGGCCCGAGGATCACGCCCGCGAGCAGGTAGCCCACCAGTGCCGGCAGCCTGATCTTCACGGCGAGAAAGCCCAGCACGAGCGCGAGCCCGAGGCCGGCGGCGATGGTGTTGATCAGTGAAACGCTGTGGGGCATCGGCCCAATGTAGCGGCACCCGGGGCGCACCAACGAAAAAACCCGCCGCAGCGGGTTCGGGACAGACGGCGTCGCGGCGCGGCTCAGTGCATGTGCAGGCCGCCGTTGACCGAGAAGTCGGCCCCGGTCGAGTAGCCGCCTTCGTCGGTGGCGAGCCACGAGATGATGGACGCGATCTCGCTCGGCTTGCCCAGGCGCTTGACCGGAATGGTGCCGATGATCTTGTCGAGCACTTCCTGGCGGATCGCGTTGACCATGTCGGTGCCGATGTAGCCCGGGCTCACCGTGTTCACCGTCACGCCCTTGTTGGCGAGTTCCTGCGCCAGCGCCATCGTGAAGCCGTGCATGCCGGCCTTGGCTGCCGAATAGTTGGTCTGCCCGGCCTGGCCCTTGGCGCCGTTGACCGAGCTGATGTTGATGATGCGGCCCCAGCCCTTCTCCACCATGTCGCCCACGACCTGCTTGGTCACGTTGAACATGCTGTTCAAGTTGGTCTCGATGACCGCGCTCCAGTCTTCGGGCGACATCTTCAGGAACATCCGGTCGCGCGTGATGCCCGCGTTGTTGACCAGCACGTCGATGGTGCCGTGCTCGGCCTTGGAGAGATTGAAGGCCTCGACGGTGGAATTCCAGTCGCCGACGTTGCCGACCGACGCGTGGAATTCGTAGCCCTGTGCCTTCTGCTCGGCCAGCCATTTGGAGAAATCGCGGGTCGGGCCACAGCCGGCGATCACGGTGAATCCGTCCTTGTGCAGTCGCTGGCAGATGGCGGTTCCGATGCCGCCCATTCCGCCGGTGACATACGCGACTTTCTTGCTCATGTTTTTTCCTTGATATGTGTGCGATGCCTCAGCAGGCATCGGCACTTTAGCCAACTTCTTCACGCGAGCCGGCCTAGGAAAACACTGAGTTCCAGAGGGGAAAGTGTTTCAGTCTGCCTCGACGCCCGCGGCCTTGATGACCTTGCCCCACTTGGCGGTTTCCGCCGTCAGGTGCGCGCGCAGCGACTCCGGCGTGACCTTGTCCATCGGCACGATCTCGGAACTGAGCTCGGCGATCCGGACCTTGACGGCGTCGTCCTGCAGTGCGGCCCGCAGCGCCACGTTCAGCTTCGCCGTGACGTCCGCGGGCGTTCCCTTCGGCGCGTAGACGCCGTGCCAGACCTTGACGTCGAAGCCCTTGAGCCCCTGCTCGTCCAGCGTCGGGATGTTGGGCATGCTCGCCAGACGCTTCGGCGTGGTCACGCCGAACACCTTGACCCGCGTGCCGTCCTTGATGACCGGTGCGGTCTGTGTCGTCTGGTCGCACAGCAGGTCGACCTGGCCGCCCATCAGGTCGTTCAGCGCCGGGCCGGCCCCCTTGTACGGCACGGTCGTCAGGTTCACGCCGACCTGGTTGGCGAACAGCAGCCCGCACAGCTGGGACACCGCGCCGGTGCCGGCATTGGCCAGCGAGACCTTGTCCTTGTTGGCCTTCACGTAGGCGAGCAGTTCCTGGAAGTTGTTCGCCGGAAAGTCCTTGCGCGAGAGCAGCGTCATCGGCACGTCGATCACCTGGCCGATGTACTCGAAGTCCTTGAGCGGATCGAAGCTGAGCTTCTTGTAGAGCGCCGGTGCGGTCGCCATGCCCATGTGGTGGATCAGGATCGTGTAGCCGTTGGGCGCGGCGCGCGCGACCCGCGCGGGCGCGATGGTGCCGCCCGCGCCGACCGTGTTCTCCACGATTACCGTCTGCCCGAGCGACTTGCCCATCGGCACGGCCAGCAGGCGCGCGACGACGTCGGTCGGGCCGCCAGCGGAATACGGCACGACCAGGACGATCGGCTTGTCCGGCCAGGCGGCCTGCGCAAGGACGCTCGCGTGGGCGAACAGGCCGACCGCGAGGCCTGCCGTCGCGGTGAGGATGCGCTGGACCGGGTTCGTTTTCTTCATGATGTCTCCGTGGGTTTTCTGGCAGGTCGAAACAGGTTCAGGCGGTCGCGGCGGCGCGGTCGATCGTTCGTCGCGCCATCGCGATGACGGGAGCGTCGACCATGCGGCCGTCGACCGCGCAGGCACCGCCGCCGCTGGCCTCGGCCGCCGCCATCACGCGCCGCGCGAAAGCGAGTTCGTCGGCCGACGGCGTGAATGCGGCGTGCACCGGCGCGACCTGCGCCGGATGGATGCACAGCTTGGCGCCGAAGCCCGCGCGCAGGCTCGCGGCGGCAGCGCTCTCGATGACCGCCGCATCGCCGGTCTGCGTGGTCACGCCGTCGACCGGCGCGGCGAGGCCGGCACGCCGGCTCGCACGAACCATCGCCCAGCGCGCGGGCGCGATCTCGCTCTCGTCGGGGCCGCAGCGAATGCCGAGGTCGACCTGCAGGTCGATGTGGCCGAGCAGCAGTCGCACCACGCCCGGCGCCTGCGCGATGGCGTCGAGCGCGTCGAGCCCGGCGCCGCTCTCGATCAGCGCGAGCAGCGGGAGTCCGGGGCATGCCTCGGCGAGCGCGCTCAACGTCTGCGCGCGCTCGGCCTTGGCCAGCACCACGCCGCCCAGCCCTTCGGCCGCGAGGGTGCGCACCAGTGCCATGTCGTCGGCATGCGAGGGTGAGCCTTCCGCGTTCACGCGCACCACCGTGCGGGCCTGTCGGTCGGCCGGCCATTGCGCCCATGCCGCTCGCAGCGCGGTACGCGCGGCGGGCCGGGCCGCCGGCGCCACCGCGTCCTCGA
>JAKONL010000506.1 GCA_022701965.1 Burkholderiaceae bacterium
GGCTCGCTGCGCCTGCCGGCCGGCTGGTGCGGCATCTTCACGCTCAAGCCGAGCCTGGGCCGCGTGCCGGTCGACCCGCCCTACATGGGCCGCGCCGCCGGTCCGATGACGCGCACCGTCGCCGACGCCGCGCTGATGATGCAGGCGCTGGCCCGTCCCGACGCGCGCGACAGCATGAGCCTGCCGGCCCAGGACATCGACTGGGACGATTTCGACGTCGGCACCGGCCTGCTGCAGGGCCTGCGCATCGGCCTGCTGCTCGACGCGGGCTGCGGCCTGCCGGTCGAGCCGGAGATCCGCGAGGCGGTCGAACACGCGGCGAAGCTGTTCGAGAAGGCCGGCGCCACGGTCGAGCCGATGCAGCCGTTCATGACGCGGACGATGCTCGACGGCATGGACCACCTGTGGCGCAGGCGCTCGCTCACCGACCTCGACACGCTCGCGCCCGCCCAGCGCGCGAAGGTGCTGCCCTACATCCGCGAGTGGGCCGAGAGCGCCGCGAACTTCACCGGCGAGCACGTGTTCCGCGCCTTCAGCCAGTTCCATCACGTGCGTGTCGCGACGGTGAAGGCCTGCGCCGACTACGACTACGTGATCTCGCCGACGGCCCCCAATTCGCCCGCCGCCGCCGAACTGCCCTCGCCGACGGACGATCCGCTGCGCCCGCTGGAACACATCGGCTTCACGGTGCCTTTCAACATGTCGGAACAGCCGGCCGCTTCGATCAATTGCGGCTACACCGGCGCGGGGTTGCCGATCGGGCTGCAGATCGCGGGACGGCGCTTCGACGACCTGGGCGTGCTGCGGGTGGCGCGTGCGTTCGAGCTGATCCGCGAGGAACAGCGACCGTGGCCGGTGCCCGGCGGCCGGTAGCAGGAGTTCCGAGACCCCGCGGGTGCTAGAGGAAATGCGCGCCCAGCAGCTCCCGGGCGCGAGTCACGAAGTCCGGCGCGCCACGGCGCAGCGGCAGCAGTGCGAAGGCCACGCGCGGCAATGCCGGCAACCCGTGCGGCGGCGCGAGCCGGGTGACGCCTTCGGTGGCCGCGGATTCGTTGATGCATGCGACGCCCAGTCCCGCGGCAAGCGCCGACTGCAGCCCCGCCACCCCTGACGCCACGTGCGCCAGCGTGAACGGAACGCGCCGGCGCCTGAGCAACGCCACGGTGTAGCGGTGCACCGAGCAGCTGTCCGGCAACGCCAGCAACCGGAGCGGCGCACCTCGCTCCAGCCGCATGCCGGCCGCGCCCAGCCACGCGAGCGATTCGCGCCGGATCACCAGCGCGCGCGGCGAGGCGGGCGAGGCGCCCGCGATGCTCATGACCAGACCCACGTCGAAATCGCCCTTCTCGTAGGCGCTCCGCACTTCGTCGCTCTTCAGCACCACGACGCTCAGCCGCAGTTGCGGATAGCTCTCGCCGAGCCGGGCCAGCAGCACCGCGAGATCCCCGGGCCTGAAGTAGTCCGTCACGCCCAGGCGCAACTCGCCGCGGAGGACTTCGCCGTGCAGGTCGCGAAACGCCTCGTCGCTCATCGCCAGGATGCGCCGCGCGTAGCCGACCAGCCGCATTCCCGCTTCGGTCGGCGCGACGCCGCTCTTGCTCCGCACGAGCAGCGACCGCCCCGCCCGTTCCTCCAGCTTCCGGATCTGCTCGCTGACCGACGATTGCGACAGGAAGACGCGCGGCGCCGCGGCCGTAAAGCTGCCCGCGTCGACCACCGCGACCAGGGTGCGGAGCTGCTCGATGTCGAATCCCGGCATGTCTTCTTTCCATTCATGAAACCGATGGATCGGATCGTATATTCCCGTTTTACCGATCGTTTGGGTCTCTCGAGAATGCGCACTCCGATACAGCACCTCAAGGAGCCCGCCATGCCGCACATCGTCGTCCACCTCTCTGGCGAACCCGACGCCGACCTCACCCGCCGGACGGTCGACGCCGTCTGCGATCTCACGCAGCGCGTCCTGGGCAAGCAGCTGCCGGTGATCGCGATCACCGTGCAGTACCTGGCCAGCGATGCCTGGTTCATCGGCGGCCGCTCGCTGGCGTCGCTCGGGCGGTCGGCATTCCACCTGGACATCAGCGTGACCGACGAGACGAACACGAAGGCCGAGAAGTCCCGCTACCTGCGCGAGGTGCACGAGACGATGGCGCAGTTGCGGCCCGACCTGCACGAGGTCTCCTACATCCACGTGATCGACGCCCGCGGCGCGGCCTACGGCTACGGCGGCAGGACCCAGGAATACCGCCACCAGCAGTCGGGCGTGTGAGCGAGGCGCCGCGGCTGTGGCGGCCGGCATGGCACCATGGCGCATGGCTTCTTCAGGAAATCCGCTCCGGGCCGACAGCCTCGGCAATCCGGTCACGCTCGACGACGCCGCGTCGCTCGGCGCCATCGATGCGTTCGTGCATGGCTTCGTCTCGTGCGAGAGCAGCGCTGCCGAGGTGATGGCGGCCGCGCAGGACCACAGCCCTCTGGTGCAGGCCTACTGCGCTGCCCTGCACATGTTCTCCGAGTCGCGTGACGGCGCTCCCGGGGCACGCGAATTCATCGAACGCGCTCAGGACGGCGCTGCGCGCGCGACCGATCGCGAGCGGCGTTTCATCGCCGCCGTGGCGGCCTGGATCGACGGCGACGTCGCCGGCGCCATCGCGCTGCATCAGGAACAGGCGAAGGCGCATCCGCGCGACCTGGTGTCGGTCAAGCTCGGCCAGTACCACTGCTTCAACACCGGCGACTGCCCCGGCATGCTGCGGCTCGCGCTCGCCGCCCTGCCGGCCGCGGCCGACGTGCCTTACGTGCACGGCATGGCGGCCTTCGGCTACGAGCAGTGCCATCTGATGCGCGAGGCCGAAGCCAGTGCGCGCCATGCGATCGGCATGCGCCGCAAGGAACCGTGGGCGCACCATGCGCTGGGGCACGTGATGCTCACCCAGGGACGGCTCGCCGAGGGGCTGGCCTTCATGCGCGACGTGAGCGACACCTGGACCGGTCTCAACTCGTTCATGGTCACGCACAACTGGTGGCACGTGGCGCTGTTCCTGATCGATCTCGGCCGCGACGACGAGGCGCTCGCGGTCTACGATGACCATGTATGGGGCGTGGCGAAGGATTACTCGCAGGACCAGATCGGCGCGGTGTCGCTGCTGGCGCGGCTCGAGCTGTCGGGCATCGACGTCGGCGGCCGCTGGGACGATGTCGCGCAGCACCTGACCGGGCGGCTGGACGACCACGTGCTGCCGTTCCTCGACCTGCAGTATCTCTACGGACTGGCGCGTGCCGGCCGGCCCGAGGCCGATGCCCTGCTGCGCAACATCGATGCCTTCGCGCCACGGGCGCCCGCCGCGGTCCGTCCTGCCTGGGAGCGCGTCTGCGTTCCGGCGGCGCATGGGCTGCTGGCCCACGCACGCGGCGATTTCAACGGCGCCATCGACGGGCTCGGTACGGCATTGCCTCGGATGGTGGAGATCGGCGGCAGCCATGCGCAGCGCGATCTGTTCGAGCAGGTCTATCTCGATGCACTGGTGCGTTCCGGTACCGAACGCACGCTGACGGCGGCGCAAGGCATCCTGCAGCAGCAGCTCAACGGGCAGGCGGAATCTCTGAGGTTGCGGCGGCAGACCGAGGCTGTCTACGAGGCGTTGGGTCTTCGGTTGCTGGGCTGAAGGAGCGTTCGACAGGTGGGCGGGCGGTCTCGAGGGCGGTGGGTGACCCCCTCCGTTCATGTCCCCCGCCTTCGGCTCCTCCTTTACCTCGCCGGGAGCCCGCCCCGCCTCCCTGATCCTGCGCCCCGTCCACTGGTCGAACGCAAGCGAATCAAGCAATCACCACGCTCGGATCGAGCTCCCGCAATGCCATCCGCCGCACATGGTCCGTGAAGGCGGTCACCAGCGTCGACGGCGGCCGGCGCGCCGGCGTGAGCACCGAGAAGTCGGTCGGCATGACCGGCTCGAACGGCAGGAACCTGACCTTGTCGCCCTGATATTCGAGCGCGGTGATCGGGTCGACGAGCGACACGCCGAGCCCCGCAGCCACCATCGAGCAGGTGCCGACCGACACCTGCGTCTCGACCTGCAGCTTGCGGTCGACGCCGTAGGACGCGAACAGCGCGTCCATCTGCAGCCGCGAATCGAGCGAGCGAGGGTAGGAGACGAAATGCTCGCCTTCGAGGTCCGTCGGCACGATCACCGAGCGGTCCGCGAGCCGGTGGTCGCGCGGTATCGCGCAGACCATCTTCGTCGACAGCAGCCGCTCGCCGTAGGCGCTCTGGTGGTTCATCGCCAGGATCACGAAGCCGACGTCGCAGCGCTCGCCCACCACCATGTCGAGCACCGTCCGCGACGAATGGTTGGCCAGCGAGATGCGGATGTCGGTGTGGTCCCCGAGGAACTCGGCGATCGCGCGCGGCAGGAACGACAGCGCCAGCACCGGCGCGGCCGCGATCTGCAGCGTGCCGCGCTGCAGCGACCGGATCTCCTCGGCGGTGCGCGCGATGCGCTCGACGCCGAGCAGCGATCGCTCCACCTCCTCGTACAGCGCCTGCCCTTCGGCCGTCGGGTACAGCCGGCCGCGGATGCGCGAGAACAGCAGGAAGCCGACGCTCTCCTCGAGGTCGGCGATGAGCCGCGTCACGGCCGGCTGCGAGACGTGCAGCGCCTCGGCGGCGCGCGTCACCGTCTGCCAGGTCATCACGGCCCGGAAGGCTTCGAGTTGGCGGATCTTCATGCCTGGATTTCCATAAGCAGATGTTATCGACCTTTAAATAAATTCGATTATCTTCTGTAGGAATTTGCGCCTACGCTCGGTCTCTCGAATGAGAAATCGAGAAATACCTGATTTGGTGCGCCATAAGCAAAACGCATCAAATTGGTGAAAACCCTAACATCTTGGTGCAGCGAAAGGAAACCCCATGAAGCTTCGATCCGTCCACGTCGCCGTGTGTGCAGCTCTCGCGTGGGGTGCCTCGGCCCCCGCGTCGGCCCAGCAGACGACCCTCTACGTCGGCTCGTACGGCGGATCGACCGAGAAGGTTTTCAAGGAAAAGCTGATTCCTGCGTTCGAGGCGAAGAACAACGCGAAGATCGTCTACATCGCCGGCAACTCCACCGACACGCTGGCCAAGCTGCAGGCCCAGAAAGGCAAGCAGGAATTCAACGTCGTGCTGCTCGACGACGGCCCGATGTACCAGGCGATCCAGTTCGGCTTCTGCGACAGGATCGCCGACGCGCCGGTCTACAAGGACCTCTACCCGATCGCGAAGATGGGCGACAACGCGGTCGGCGTGGGCATCGTCAGCACCGGCATCGCCTACAACACCGAAGCCTTCAGGAAGGCCGGACTGACGCCGCCGGACTCCTGGGAAGCGCTGACCGACAAGAAGTACCGCCAGAAGATCGCGATCCCGCCGATCAACAACACCTACGGCCTGCAGACGCTCCTGACCTTCGCCAAGCTGCGCAAGGGCGGCGACCAGAACATCGATCCGGGCTTCGCCGCGATGACCAAGGAGGTCGGCCCGAACGTGCTCGCATGGGAACCGTCGCCGGGCAAGATGACCGAGCTGTTCCAGAACGGCGACATCCTGATGGCCGTCTGGGGCAGCGGGCGCGTGCAGGCGCTGCGCGACACCGGCTTCCCGGTGCAGTTCGTGGTGCCCAAGGAAGGCGCGCCAGCGCTGCTGACCGCCGCCTGCGCCGTGGCGCAGAACACGCAGCCGGCGCTGGCCCAGGCCTTCGTGCAGTACCTGCTGACGCCCGAGGTGCAGACCATGCTGGCCGACACGCAGGGCTGGGGACCGGCCAACGCCAAGACCACGCTGCCGCCCATCGTGGCCGTGAAGGTGCCCTACGGCAAGGAGCAGATCGACAAGCTGCTGCCGACCAACTGGACGGTCGTCAACGAGAAGCGCGCCGAGTGGACCAACCGCTGGAACCGCACGGTCGAGCGCTGATGTCTTTCCTGCGACTCGACCAGCTCGGCAAGGCCTTCGGCGACTTCACCGCCGTCGAGGACCTCAGCCTGGAAGTGGAACGCGGCGAGTTCGTCTCGCTGCTCGGGCCGTCGGGCTGCGGCAAGACGACCACGCTGCAGATGGTGGCCGGCTTCGTCGAGCCGACGCGCGGACGCATCGTGCTCGACGGCAAGGACATCACCGCGACGCGGCCCGAGAAGCGCGGCATGGGCGTGGTGTTCCAGAGCTACGCGCTCTTCCCGCACATGACCGTGGCCGACAACATCGGCTTCGGCCTGGAGATGCGCGGCATGCGGCGCGCCGAGAAATTCAGGCGCATCGACGAGACGCTCGACCTGGTGCGCCTGCCGGGCCTCGGCAAGCGCTATCCGAAGGAGCTCTCGGGCGGCCAGCGCCAGCGCGTGGCGATCGCCCGCGCGCTCGCGGTGCGGCCCGAGGTGCTGCTGCTCGACGAGCCGATGTCCAACCTCGACGCCAAGCTGCGGGAGGACATGCACGTCGAGCTGCGCGCCATCCAGCGCCACCTCGGCATCACCACCATCCTCGTCACGCACGATCAGGTCGAGGCGATGACGATGAGCGACCGCATCGCGGTGATGCACGGCGGGCGCATCGTGCAGCTGGCCTCGCCCTACGAAGCCTACGAGCATCCCGAGTCGGCCTTCGCGTCGACCTTCCTCGGCAAGACCAACGTGCTGCGCGGCGTCGTCGAGACCCGCAACGCGCGCTGCTGCGAGGTGCGCGTGGGCCCGTCGCTGCTGCACGTGCCGCACGAGGAGCGCGTGCTGGCGAAGGACGTCAACGTCTACGTGCGGCCCGAGAAGGTGCGGCTCGCGCCCGGCGGCTCGCCCGGCGGCGTGGCCGGCACGGTGCGCACGCGGCTGTTCCTGGGCAACCACTGGCTCATGGAAATCGACAGCACGCTCGGTCCGGTGCGCGTGAGCCATCCGAACATCGGACCGCAGCCGCCGGCCGAGGGCGAAGCCGTCGCCGTGCACTGGGACGACGACGACCTGCGCCTGCTCGACGTCGCGGAGCCGGTCCGTGGCTGACGCCGGCACGGCCGCCACCCTCGCGCCGCGAGCGGCGGCCAGGACGCCGGCCACAAGCGGCGAGCCGCGCGCCGGCGGCGCCCCGTGGCTGCTGAGCGCGCCGGCGCTGCTGCTGTTCCTCGGTCTGCTGGTGATCCCGCTCGCGCTCACGGCGCTGCTGTCGTTCTATTCGTTCGACGGCACGCGGGGCGTGGTGCCGGGCTTCACGCTGCACAACTACGCCGAGGTGTTCTCCGACCCGTACTACCACGAGATCTTCCTGCGCACCGCCGGGCTGGCGCTGGCGGTGACGCTGCTGTCGATCGTCTTCGGCGTGCCCGAGACGATCATCCTGGCGCGCATGAAGGCGCCGTGGCGCGGCATCTTCCTGATCGTGATCCTCGGCCCGCTCCTGGTGTCGGTGGTGGTGCGCACGCTGGGCTGGGCGATCCTGATGGGCAACAACGGCCTCATCAACGACGCGCTGCAGGCGCTCGGCCTGACGACCGAGCCGGTGCGCCTGCTGTTCACCATGACCGGCGTCGTCATCGCGCTCACGCACGTGCTGATGCCCTTCATGGTGATCTCGGTCTGGGCCTCGCTGCAGAAGCTCGATCCGCAGGTGGAGAACGCCGGGCAGTCGTTCGGCGCCGGTCCGTTCACCGTGTTCCGCCGCGTGGTGCTGCCGCAGATCCTGCCGGGCATCCTCTCGGGCGGGATCATCGTCTTCGCGCTCGCGGCCTCGGCCTTCGCGACACCGGCGATCCTCGGCGGGCGGCGGCTCAAGGTGGTCGCGACCGCGGCCTACGACGAGTTCCTGAGCACGCTCAACTGGCCGCTCGGCGCGTCGATCGCGATCCTGCTGCTGATCGCCAACATCGTCGTCATCGCCGGCTTCAACCGCTGGCTCGAACGGCGCTACAGCCAGGTCTTCGACGGCTGAGCGAGAAAGGAATCCCATGCGCAAGAACGGCCTCTTCTCGCTGCTCTACCACGCCGTCTTCATCGCCTTCATCCTGGCGCCGCTGGTGGTCGTGGTGCTGGTGTCGTTCACCGGCAAGGGCTACATCTCGATGCCCACCGACGGCTTCTCGCTGCGCTGGTTCCGCGCCATCAGCGGCGCGACCGAGCTGGTGGCGGCGTTCTGGCTGTCGCTGTGGCTCGGCCTGGCGAGCGCCACGGTGGCGGTGATCCTCGCGGTGCCGGCGGCGCTGGCGCTGGTGCGCTACCGCTTCCCCGGCCGCGGCGTGCTGACGGCCTTCTTCATGTCGCCGCTGATGATTCCGCACGTGGTGCTGGGCGTGGCCTTCCTGCGCTTCTTCAGCACGGCGGGCATCACCGGCTCGTTCTTCTGGCTGGCGCTCACGCACGTCGTGGTCGTCATGCCGTACGCGCTGCGCCTGGTGCTGGCCTCGGCCACCGGGCTGGACCGCGACGCCGAGAAGGCCGCGCTGTCGCTCGGCGCCAACCGCGCCACCGCGTTCCGGCGCATCGTGCTGCCGCTGATCCTGCCGGGCGTGGTCGGCGGCTGGATGCTGGCCTTCATCCAGAGCTTCGACGAGCTGACGATGACCGTCTTCGTCGCCACGCCCGGCACCACCACGCTGCCGGTGGCCATGTACAACCAGATCGCCAACACCATCGACCCGCTGGTGGCGTCGGTGTCGACCGTGCTGATCGCCGGCACGCTGGTGCTGATGGTGCTGCTCGACCGCATCGTCGGCCTCGACCGCGTGCTGATCGGCAAGGGAAACTGAAAGAACAATGAAAACGACAGATCTGATCGTCGTCGGGGGCGGCCTCGTCGGCGTGGCGCTGGCCTACGGCGCGGCGCGCACCGGCGCGCAGGTGACGGTGCTCGACGAGGGCGACGACGCCTTCCGGGCCTCGCGCGGCAATTTCGGCCTCGTGTGGGTACAAGGAAAAGGCTACGGTATGGCGCCGTACGCGCGCTGGTCGCTGCGCTCGTCGCGCCAGTGGCCGGCGCTCTCGGCCGCGCTGCTGGAGGAAACCGGCGTCGACGTGCAGCTGCGCCAGCCCGGCGGCTTCCACTTCTGCTTCTCGGAGAAGGAGATGCAGGACCGCACCGCCCGCATGCAGTCGATCCGCGCCGACCTCGACGGCGACTACCCGTTCGAAATGCTCGACCATGCGACGCTCGCGCAGCGCCTGCCCGGCATCGGCCCGACCGTCGCCGGCGCCAGCTACACGCCGATGGACGGCCATGCCAACCCGCTCAAGCTGCTGCGCGCGCTGCACACCGCCTGCCAGGCGCGCGGCGTGCGGGTGATCGGCGGCGGCCGCGCGACCCAGGTCACGCGCGTGCCCGAGGGCTACGAGGTCGAGGCCGGCGGCCAGCGGCACCGCGCCGCGCGCGTCGTGATGGCCGCCGGCCTGGGCAACCGCACGCTCGCCGAGCAGGTCGGCCTGCACGCGCCGGTGGTGCCCAACCGCGGCCAGGTGCTGGTCGGCGAGCGGGTCGCGAAATTCCTCGAGCACCCGACCACCTACGTGCGCCAGACCGACGAGGGCACGATCCAGCTCGGCGACTCGATGGAGGACGTCGGTCTGGACGACGGCACCACGGCCGACGTGCTGGCCACCATCGCGCAGCGCGGCGTGC
>JAKONL010000513.1 GCA_022701965.1 Burkholderiaceae bacterium
TGAGGATGGAGATCGTGCCGGCATTCTTGTTGGCGACCCAGACACGGCCGTCGGGCGCGACCGCCACGCTGCGCGGCGAGCCGCCCACGCCGATCTCGGCCACGCGAACGCCGGTCGCGGTGTCGACGACGGCGACGGTGTCGGAGTCGGGGTTGGCGATCCACAGGCGCGTCGAAGCGCCGGCGCGGGTTTCCAGCGCCATCGCGGAGGAGGCGTTCGGCCGGGCCGCGGTGGCCGTCGTCGCGACGGCCTGCAGGAAGGTGCGCGAGGACACCGCGCCGATCGACGAGCGCATCGTGAACGTCACGGTGTAGACGCCCGGCGCGGGGAAAACGTGGTTCGCGTTCGGGCCGTTCGCGAATCCCGTGGGCGCCGAGCCGTCGCCGAACGACCAGCTGTAGGTCGCGCCGGCCACCGCAGGAGGCGAGTAGGACGCAGCCGCTCCGGCGGCGACCACCGGTGCGTCGAACGGCGCGATGTCGGCGCCGGCCGTCTCCAGTACGTAGGCGCACGACTTGCCGGCGCCGGGCGCGGGGTCGCCGAACGTGTCGTTGGTGCAGGCGACCTGCCCGGCGAGGCCCGAGCGCAGCGCGAAGGACGCGCCGACGCCGTAGTAGACCGACGCCCGCTGGCCCGCCGGCACCGTGCAGGCGCCGCCCTCGGCCGCGCATGCGGTCGCGGTCGCGGGGATCTGCGAGAAGCCGTTGAGCGTGGGCGCCGGCAGCCCGCCCAGCGAGATCACCGTGCCGCGCGAGGCCACGCCGGCGGCATCGATCGCGAAGACCATGTAGTAGCCGGGCGGCGCCAGGTTGCCGCTGGCCGGCAGCGTGGCCTGCACGACGGCGTCGGTCTGCGTGAACTGCAGCGGGATGCGGCGCTGGGTGGCGTTGAAGCTGTGCGTCACGTTGCCGAGCGCGACCAGCGTGACCTGGGACAGGGTCGTGGCGGACGCGAGTTCGATGCCCAGCTGGCCGGCGTAGGTGCCCGCCAGCGTGCTGACCGACTTCAATACCGGGCGCGGCGCGAGCTGCGCCACGCCGCCGACGGTGCGGAAGAGCTGCGGCGGGTAGTAGATCTCGGCGTTGAGGTTGTTCACCGCGCCCGGCGCGCCGCCGCCGGCCGTGAACACGGTCCCGTTGGGCATCAGCAGGCCCGAGGAGTGGTAGGTGCGGGTCTCGACGTTGCTCGCGCCGACGGTCCAGGCGCCGGTGCGCGGGTCCCAGATCTCCGCCGGCCGGATCGCGTTGGCCGCGTCCCAGCCGATGCTGGTGCCGCCGGTGACCGCCACCTGTCCGGCCGGCAGCACGGTGGCCTGCGCCCAGTGGCGGCGGTAGGACATCGGCGCGGTCTCGGTGACCGCCGGCGCGGTGCCGTTGATGTCGATCACCGTGGCCAGCTGGCTCGCGCGGTTGGGATTGTTGTCGGTGATGCCGTTGCCGCCGACCTGCAGGACACGGCCCGGCTCGAACATCGCGGCCGCGCTGGTGAAGCCGACGTTGGGCGTGGTGGCGCCGCTGCTGTCCTGCACCGTCTTGAAGGTGCCGATACGTGCGATGGAGCCGGTGCGGTTGTTGTCGTCGGGCCGCATCCTGAACACGATGTTCGAGGTGATGCCGACGACCGAGCCGTCGGCCGCGACCCAGCTGCGCGGGTAGTACCAGGGGTTGGCCTCGGGCTGGTTCTCCAGCTGGCGCACACCGAAGATCGGCGTGCTGCTCGCGCCGAACAGGCTGCGCCACTGGCCGTTCTCGAGGATCTCGGGCGTCTGCGAGGTGATGGGGCTGGCGTACGGCACCGTGCCGCCCAGCATCAGGCTGCGGCCGTCGGGCAGCGTCAGCATCGTCGCGTACCAGCGCTCGGCCGCGAGCGTCGAGCCCATGTTGACGGTGGCGAGCGAGGCGCTGGAGAACAGGCCGCTCGAGCGGCCGTTGTTGCCGTTGCCGCCGGAGATCAGCAGCCGGCCGTCGGGCTGCCAGGTCGCCGCGGCGCAGAAGCTGTTGACCGGGTCGGGCGCGATCGAGGTCACGTGCGAGCCGGCGCCGAAGCCGTTGGCCGGATTCCAGATGTCGTAGAAACGCCCGTCCTGCGCGGCCGGGTTGTTGAACGGCGTGCCGAACGTCAGCAGCCGGCCGTCGGGCAGCAGCGACGCGTGGATCGCGTTGAGCGGCCACGGCTGCGACGCCGACCACATGCCGCGCGTCGGCGCATCGGCGGGAATGGCGAGGTTCTGCAGCATCGGGTCGGCCACCACGGGAACCGGTATCCACAGATCCGACACCTTGTTCAGCGCGGAGCCGGTCGCCTTGGACTGCGTCGTCGCGGCGGATGCCGGCGGCGTGGACACGGCCGAGGTGCCGCTGCCGGAATCGCCGCCGCCGCACGACGCCAGCAGGCCGCAGACAGCCAGCGCCGCGACGGTGGGGAGAAAGCCGCGCGCAGCGGCCGGAATCGTGAGAAGCATGGGGAAAGCGAGGAAAGGCGGAATTCGGGATGCCGTCGACGACGGTGCGGGAAAGGGTTCGCCGGCCGGTGCGTTCAGCCCGAGCGCTCGGCCAGATCGCGCACCTGCCGCAGGTCCTGGATCAGCCGCGGCCGGTCGACGTCGACGTAGCGCTGCATGAGGCGGCCGTCGCCGTCGAGCAGCCACAGCGCGGTGGTGTGGTCCTCGGGGCGGCCCGCGAACGCGCCGTCGCGAAACAGCCGCAGGCGCTCGCCCAGCCGTTCGATGTCCTGCGGCCGTCCGGTCGCGAAGATCCAGGAGGAGAAGTCGGCGCCGGCGCTCCTGCCGTAGGCACGCAACGCGGCGGGCGTGTCGCCCAGCGGATCGACCGAAACCGACACGAAGCGCACGTCGCGGCGCAGCGACGTGGGCAGCGCCTCCTGGAGCGCGGCGAGCTCGCGCGTCTGTGTCGGGCAGGTCGCCGCGCAGCCGGTGAAGACGAAATTCAGCAGCACGACCTTGCCGCGCACGGCCGTCAGGTCGAAGGGGCGGTCGTCCTGGTCGCGCAGACGCAGCTCGGAGAATTCGGTCGCCAGGCTCGACGTCGTATCCGACTGCCGGGCGTCCGTCATCGTGCCGTAGACGGCTGCGCACAAGGTCGCGGCCAGCGACAGGCCCGCAATGGCGATCATCGGTCGCGCCCCATTCCGGCGCGGCGGTTCAAAGTTCGTTTCAGCCATGACGTTTCATCCACGATGAGTACCTAAGTACTCACAATCTGCTCAAGGGGCAGGATCGTAGGATGAAACCGACAAGATTTCTAACAAAAACTAAACTTTTAGTTCACCAATTTGCATTCGGTCACACCAGACCGAATCGGTTAAACCGGATGGAAGTCGACCCGGGTCAGCCGATGCGCATTCCCGGCGTCGCGCCGGGCCACGGTTCGAGCACGTGGATGCCCGACACCGCCTTCGGGTCCGCGTGGCTCGCGGCGAGCACCATGCCCTCGCTGACGCCGAACTTCATCTTGCGCGGCGCCAGGTTCGCGACCAGCACGGTCAGCTTGCCGACCAGCTGCTCGGGTCGGTAGGCCGAGGCGATGCCGCTGAAGACGTTGCGCAGGCGGCCTTCGCCGGCGTCCAGCGTCAGGCGCAGCAGCTTGGTCGAGCCCTCGACCGGCTCGCAGTCCACGATCCTCGCGATGCGCAGGTCGACCTTCGCGAAGTCGTCGATCGTGATCGTCGGGGCGATCGCTTCGCCGCCGGGCAGTTCGGCGGTCGAAGCCGCCGCGTCGGCTTTGACCGCCGGTGCGGCCGGTACCGCGGGCTCGGCCGGCTCGAACAGCGTGTCGAGCAGCTTCGGGTCGACACGCTGCATCAGGTGCCGGTAGTCGTCGATCGCGTGCCCCGCGTGCAGGCTGGCGTCGGCGTCCTTCCATTCGAGCGGCGCGATGCGCAGGAACGACTCGACGCTGGCCGCGAGCGCCGGCAGGATCGGCTTGAGGAACAGCGTGAGCAGCCGGAAGGACTCGATGCAGACCGTGCACACGTCGTGCAGGCGTGCCTCCATGCCGTCCTTCTTCGCCAGCTCCCAGGGCTTGTTGGCATCGACGTACGCGTTCACGCGGTCGGCCAGCGCCATCGTCTCGCGCAGCGCGCGGGCCGTGTCGCGGCCGTCGTAGAGCGCGCGGATCTCGGCGGCCTGGCCGCGCAGGTGGGTCAGGAGTTCGATGCCGTCTTCGGTGACGGTGCCGAGCTTGCCGCCGAAGCGCTTGCCCACGAAGCCGGCGGCACGGCTCGCGATGTTGATGTACTTGCCCACCAGGTCGCTGTTGACGCGGGCGACGAAGTCGTCGGGGTTGAAGTCGATGTCCTCGTTGCGGCCGCTGAGCTTGGCCGCGAGGTAGTAGCGCAGGTGTTCGGGATTCAGTCCGATCGACAGGTACTTCA
>JAKONL010000052.1 GCA_022701965.1 Burkholderiaceae bacterium
CCGAGCTGGTCGCGGCGCGGCAGATGGTGCGCATGGCCGCCAGCAAGCTCGACGCCGCGCATCCGGACGCCAGCACCTACTGCGCGATGGCCAAGCGCTTCGCCACCGATGCGGGCTTCACCGTCTGCAACGAAGCGCTGCAGCTGCACGGCGGCTACGGCTACCTGGCCGAATTTCCGCTGGAGCGGCTGGTGCGCGACACGCGCGTGCACCAGATCCTCGAAGGCACCAACGAGATCATGCGGGTCATCGTCGCGCGCAAGCTGCTCGACGGCGAGAGCGACATCCGCTGACACCCAACGCATTCCATCCCATGACCGAATCCGTCGTCCTCTTCGAAGAATTCCCCACCGCCGGCGGCAAGCGCTTCGGCGTCGCCACGCTCAACGCGCCGTCGTCGCTCAACGCGCTGTCGGTCGACATGGTCCGGCTGCTGACGCCCAAGCTGCGCGAATGGGCCGCCGATGCGGCCGTCGTCGGCGTGATGCTCGACGCCGCCGGCGATAAGGCGTTCTGTGCCGGCGGCGACCTGCGCCAGCTCTACCGTACGCTGCTCGACTGCAAGGCGGATCGCAACGAATATGCCGAGCGTTTCTTCGGCGAGGAGTACGAGCTCGACCACCTGATCCATACGTATCCGAAGCCGGTCGTCTGCTGGGGCCACGGCATCGTGATGGGCGGCGGCGTCGGGCTGATGGCGGGATGCTCGCATCGCGTGGTGACCGAGGGCAGCCGCGTCGCGATGCCCGAGGTCAACATCGGCCTCTATCCGGACGTCGGCGGCAGCTGGTTCCTGCGCCGTGCGCCGGGACGCACCGGACTCTTCCTGGCCTTCACGGCCGCCCAGATCAACGCGGCCGACGCGATCTTCGCCGGTCTGGCCGACGTGCTGGTGCCGCACGCGGCGAAGGCGCAGGTGCTCGACGCGATCGCCGCCGCTCCATGGAAGTCGGCGCCCGACGCCGACCGGGCGACGATGTCGGCGCTGCTCGCGAAGGCGGGCGAGGGCGCGGCGATGCCGGCGTCGAAGCTGCGCGAGCATTTCGACCTCGTCAACGCCACGCTGGCCGGCGACGACCTGCTGGAAATCGACCGTCGCCTGCGCGCGCTGCAGAGCGAAGACGCGTGGCTTCAAACGGCGGTCAGGACGTATTCGAAGGGCGCGCCGAGTTCGGTCGCGCTGTCGTGGGCGCTGTGGCAGCGCGTGCTGCGCATGTCGCTGGCCGAGGTGTTCCGGCTGGAATACCAGGCATCGCTCGGCTTCTGCGCGCATGCGGATTTCGCCGAGGGCATCCGCGCGGTGCTGGTCGACAAGGACCGCAATCCGAAATGGTCGCCCGCGACGCTGGCCGAAATCACGCCCGGCTTCGTCGAAGACCACCTGCGTGCGCGCGGCGAGATGGCGCCGGAACTCGTCGCGCTGGCCTGAATTGCCTCGCATCCCATTCGAACGGAGACACATCACATGAAGATCGCATTCATCGGCCTGGGCAACATGGGCGGCCCGATGGCCCTGAACCTGCACCGGGCCGGCCACGCGGTCCGCGCCTTCGACCTGTCCACCGACGCCTGCGGCAGGCTCGCCGCCGAGGGCGTGGCGATCGCGTCGTCGGCCGTGGACACGTTGGCCGGCGCGGAAGTCGTCGTCAGCATGCTGCCGGCGAGTGCGCATGTCGAGGCGCTCTACTTCGGCCGCGACGGCCAGCCGGGCCTGCTGCAAGCCATCCCGGCCGGCGCGCTGGTGATCGACAGCAGCACCATCGCCGCGGCAACATCGCGCAAGGTGGCCGAGGCCGCCGCGCGGCGCGGCATCGCGGCGATCGACGCACCGGTCTCGGGCGGCACCGGCGGCGCCGTCGCCGGCACCCTGACCTTCATGGTCGGCGGTGCGCCGGCCGACCTGGAACGCGCGCGGCCGCTGCTCGAGAAGATGGGCGCGAACATCTTCCACGCGGGCGAGGCCGGCGCCGGCCAGACCGCCAAGATCTGCAACAACATGCTGCTCGGCATCCTGATGATCGGCACGTCGGAGGCGATCGCGCTGGGCGTCGCGAACGGGCTCGATCCGAAGGTGCTGTCGGAGATCATGCGGCGCAGCTCGGGCGGCAACTGGGCGCTCGAGAAGTACAACCCGCTGCCCGGCGTCATGGAGGCCGCGCCGGCGTCCAAGGGCTATGCCGGCGGCTTCGGGACCGATCTGATGCTCAAGGACCTCGGACTGGCGCAGGAGAATGCGGCCGCCGTGCGCGCGTCGACGCCGCTGGGCGGGCTGGCGCGCAACCTGTACGCGGCGCACAGCCTGGCGGGCCACGGCGCACTGGATTTCTCCAGCGTCATCCGGATGCTGCAGAAGGACTGAAGGCCGCTACTTGCGGGTCTCGTTCGACTCGTCGATGCTTGCGGGGCGCCAGCCGGGAATCGACGACAGCGCCTCGGCCTCGATGTGCTGGGCCTCGTGGCCTTCCCAGACGACATGGATCAGGCAATCACCCATCGTCAGGATGTCGCCGTGCGAGAGGGCCGCGTGCATCACGGCGTGGCCGTTGAGCAGCACGCCGTTGCGGCTGCCCACGTCCTCGACCAGGGCGAACGGCGGCTGCAGGACGATCGCCGCATGGAAGCGGCTCACGCGGATGTCCGACAGCATCACGTCGTTGGCCGGCGAGCGCCCGAACGTGGTCCGGGGCGAGGTCAGCTTGTAGAGATAGTGTTCGCTGGCGAGCGGCTGGATGCGCAGCGTGGGCGTTGTGCTTTCACTCATGCCGGGACTATCGCCGCATACCACCCGGAATCGTCCGGTCGGACCTGCCGGAAGCGTGAAACTTTGTTTTCGACGGGCGATGCATGCCGAGCCGTCACGTCGCCGCCGCCGTGGTGCGCGACGCCGATTCGACGGGTGTGAACAGCGTCGCGTTGTCGCGCAGCCAGCGCGCGGACAGGCCGCTCTCGTGCTGCGACGGATGGAAGTCGCGGCGGAAATAGCGGCGCCAGGTGCCGAAGGTCTCCCGGACCAGCCCGCCGCGTCCGAACAGGATGCGCGCGCCGCTGCGCCACGTCGTCCATTTCCAGAGCTGGTTCTCGTGCCGCAGGTTGGCCACGATCTGGCGCGAGAGATCGCCCAGGAACAACACGGTCGTGCGCCGGAACCAGCGCGTGCGCCACCGGTCGTCGCCCTGCGCGGCGCGATAGAGGTCGAAGGCGGTGCTCTTGTGCTCGGACTCCTCGGCGCTGTGCCAGAGCCACATCGCCTTCAGGCGGGGTTCCGCGCCGTCGAGCAGGTGCGGATGTGCGAGCAGCCAGTCGGAGAACATCGCGGTGAAGTGCTCGTTGGCCGCGGTGATCGCCAGTGCGTGGCGCGCATCGGTACCTTCGAGCAGCTTCAGCCGCGCCTGCGCACGCGGCGTCCAGCTGTCGACCAGGCCCTGGCCGGCGAGATGGGCGTTGAAGAGCGAGTGGATCCGCCGGTGCGTCGCTTCCTGGCCGACGAAGCCGCGCACTTCCTCGCGATGCCGTGCCTGCACGTCGGCCGGCAGCGTCGCGACCGTATCGCGCACCGCATCGATGAAGAACTGTTCGCCGAACGGGAAACTCATCGACAACGCGTTGAAGAATGCCGTGGAGAACGCGTCGCCGCCGCACCAGTCGCGCGCGAACGGTTGCTCGAGGTCGATCAGGAGGCGGCGGATCACGAGGTCGGTCATGGGGTGCGATGGGGTCTTGGAAGGAGAGGCGACGTCCGCCGCAGCTGGTACTGCGACGTACCGGCATCTTCGATCCCACATCTGGTACTGTCAAGTCCCAGGACGACGTCGCCGACGATCGGCCTACGGCATCGACACTCCACATCGCCACCATGCCTGCCGACGAAGACAGCGAACGCCACGAACATCACGCCCGCCTGCTCGAAGGCATGACCCGGGCGGTCGCCGCCAAGGGATATGCGGAAACCACCATCGCCGACATCGTGCGCGAAGCCGCCGTGTCGAGACGCAGCTTCTACGAGCATTTCGCG
>JAKONL010000556.1 GCA_022701965.1 Burkholderiaceae bacterium
AGGAGACCGTCACGCCCGAGCAGCTCGACAAGGAGTTCGACGCCGTGGTGCTGACCGGTGGCGCCGAGCAGTCGCGCGACCTGCCCGCGCCCGGCCGCGAGCTCGACGGCATCCATTTCGCGATGGAGTTCCTGCCGCAGCAGAACAAGGTCAACGCCGGCGACAAGCTCAAGGGCCAGCTGCGCGCCGAGGGCAAGCACGTCATCGTCATCGGTGGCGGTGACACCGGCAGCGACTGCGTGGGCACCAGCAACCGCCACGGCGCGGCCAGCGTCACGCAATTCGAGCTGATGCCCCAGCCGCCCGAGGAAGAGAACCGGCCGATGACCTGGCCCTACTGGCCGTACAAGCTGCGTACCAGTTCCAGCCATGTCGAGGGCTGCGAGCGCGAATTCGCGATCTCGACCAAGGAATTCATCGGCGACGGCAAGAAGATCACCGGGCTGAAGACCGTTCGCGTCGAGTGGAAGGACGGCAAGATGGTCGAGGTGCCGGGCAGCGAACAGGTGCTCAAGGCCGACCTGGTCCTGCTAGCGATGGGCTTCGTCAGCCCGGTGGCCAGCGTGCTCGATGCCTTCGGCGTCGACAAGGACGCGCGCGGCAACGCCCGGGCGAGCGTCGAGTTCATCGGCGGCTATGCGACCACGGTGCCCAAGGTCTTCGCCGCGGGCGATATCCGCCGCGGCCAGTCGCTGGTGGTCTGGGCGATCCGCGAGGGACGGCAGGCGGCGCGCGCGGTCGACGAGTTCCTCATGGGGTTCAGCGACCTGCCACGCTGAATGGCCCCTGACACGGTGGGGGAGAACGCCGTCGCAGCCGCACAACGGCGCCTCCCTTATCATGGGGTAAACCGCAAGCCGGGATGTCCATAAGGGCGCCCCGGCTTTTTTTGTGTCATGGACAGCATCGCCACCGCCATCGAAAACCCTCTCGTCGAGTTCCGTGCCGTCGCCTTCGGCTACGGCGCGCGCGCCATCCTGGACGGCGTTTCCTTCAGCGTGCCGCGCGGCAAGGTCACGGCGCTCATGGGCGCCTCGGGCGGCGGCAAGACGACCGTGCTGCGCCTGATCGGCGGCCAGCAGCGCGCGCAGCGCGGCGAGGTGATGTTCGACGGTGTCGATATCGGCGGCATGGATGCAAAGGCGCTCTACGGCGCGCGGCGACGCATGGGCATGCTGTTCCAGTTCGGCGCGCTGTTCACCGACATGAGCGTGTTCGACAACGTCGCCTTCCCGCTGCGCGAGCACACGCAGCTGCCCGAGGCGCTGATCCGCGACATCGTGCTGATGAAGCTCGACGCCGTGGGCCTGCGCGGCGCGCGCGACCTGATGCCCAGCGAGGTGTCGGGCGGCATGGCACGGCGCGTGGCGCTGGCTCGCGCCATCGCGCTCGACCCCGACCTGGTGATGTACGACGAACCCTTCGCCGGACTCGATCCGATCTCGCTGGGCACCGCCGCGCGCCTGATCCGCCAGCTCAACGACACGCTCGGCCTGACCAGCATCGTCGTCTCGCACGACCTGGAGGAGACGTTCCGCATCGCCGACCACGTGATCATCCTGGCCAACGGCGGCGTCGCCGCGCAGGGCACGCCCGACGAGGTGCGGCGCAGCGCCGATCCGCTGGTCAACCAGTTCGTCAACGCGCTGCCCGACGGACCGGTGCATTTCCACTACCCCGGCGCGAGCGTCGAGGACGATTTCGGCGCCGTGCACGGAGCCCGGTCATGAGTTTCTGGAATCCGGCCGACATCGGTTATGCCGCCCGCACCAAGCTGGCGGACCTGGGGCAGGGCGCCCGGCTGTTCGCGCGCCTGGTCGGCCCGGGTGCGCGCAGCCTGCGCCGCTTCGCGCTGGTGCGCGACCAGATCCACTTCCTCGGCAACTATTCGCTGGCGATCATCGCGGTCTCGGGGCTGTTCGTCGGCTTCGTTCTGGGGCTGCAGATGTACTACGCGCTGCAGCGCTACGGATCCTCGGAGGCGCTCGGCCTGCTGGTCACGCTGAGCCTGGTGCGCGAGCTCGGCCCGGTCGTCGCGGCGCTGCTGTTCATCGGTCGCGCCGGCACCTCCCTGACGGCCGAGATCGGCCTGATGAAATCGGGCGAGCAGCTGAGCGCGATGGAGATGATGGCCGTCGACCCGGTGCAGCGCATCCTCGCACCACGTTTCTGGGCGGGCGTGATCACCATGCCGCTGCTGGCGGCCGTCTTCAGCGCGGTCGCCGTGATGGGCGGCTACGTGGTCGGCGTGCTGCTGCTTCACGTGGATTCGGGCGCATTCTGGGGACAGATGCAGAACGGTGTCGACGTCTGGAAGGACGTGGGCAACGGCATCGTCAAGAGCGTCGTGTTCGGCTTCACCATCAGTTTCGTCGCCTTGCTGCAGGGCTTTTCCGCGCAGGCCACGCCCGAAGGCGTCTCGCGAGCGACGACCCGCACCGTCGTCGTCGCATCGCTGGCCGTGCTCGGGCTCGACTTCCTCCTGACCGCCATGATGTTCAGCATCTAATCCAAAGAAATCGCAACCATGCAACGTTCGAAAAACGACATCTGGGTCGGCCTGTTCGTGCTCATCGGCGCCGCGGCGGTGCTGTTCCTGGCACTGCAGTCGGCCAACCTGTTGAGCCTCAACTTCCAGAAGACCTACAGCGTCACCGCGCGCTTCGACAACATCGGCGGCCTGAAGCCGCAGACGGCGGTCAAGAGCGCGGGCGTGGTGGTCGGCCGCGTCGAATCCATCACCTTCGACGACAAGATCTTCCAGGCCGGCGTCACGCTGTCGCTGCAGGACCGCTACAAGTTCCCGAAGGACAGTTCGCTCAAGATCCTGACCAGCGGCCTCCTCGGCGAGCAGTACATCGGGATCGAGGCCGGCGCCGACGAGAAGACCCTGCAGGCAGGCGACGTGATCAACGCCACGCAGTCGGCCGTCGTGCTCGAGAATCTCATCAGCCAGTTCCTTTTCAGCAAAGCAGCCGACGGCTCCGAGTCCGGCGCAGCAGCACCCAAAAAATGACGCCCCGAAACCCATCCCTTCCGTTCCGTTCCTCCGGCCCGGGCCGCCATGCGCGGCTCGCCGGCGCCCTCGTCGTTCTGAGCGCACTGGGCGGTTGCGCGACCGGTCCCGGGGCCAACCCGGCCGATCCGCTGGAGCCGTTCAACCGCAAGGTCTCGCGCTTCAACGACGTGGTGGACGACAACGTGCTGGTGCCGGTGGCGACCGCCTACCAGCGCGTGCTGCCGTCGCCGGTGCGCACGGGCGTCAGCAACTTCTTCGGCAACCTGGGCGACGTCTGGAACTTCGCCAACAGCGTGGTCCAGCTCAAGCCGCAGGCCAGCCTGGAAAGCCTGATGCGGTTCAACGTCAATACGTTCCTGGGCCTGGGCGGCCTGCTCGACATCGCGACCGAAGTCGGCATCGACCGGCATTCGGAGGATTTCGGCCAGACGCTCGGCCGCTGGGGCGTTCCCTCGGGTCCGTACGTCGTGCTTCCGCTGCTCGGACCGTCGACCGTGCGCGACACGGCGGCGCTTCCGGTCGACGCCTACGGCGACCTGATCCGTCATGTGGGCGACGTTCCGGTGCGCAATTCGCTCTACGTGCTGCGTATCGTCGATCTGCGTTCGAGCTACCTGCGCGCCGGCCAGCTGCTTGGCGACGCGGCGCTCGACAAGTACTCGTTCACGCGCGACGCCTATCTGCAGCGCCGGCGCAGCGACGTCTACGACGGCAATCCGCCCGACGACGGCGCCGGCAAGGACTGACCGCCGCCGGGCGGACCAGACGCGGCTTGCATCCGGTTGCAATCGACGCCCGGCAACCGGAACCGACCCGAAGATGCGACTTCCAACACTTTCGCAAGCGCTCGTTCGGCAGTAGCGTTTGATCTTTTCCGTCCGGCGCATCCGTGCGCATTCTCAGAAAGACCCGATCCGACATGAATTCATCCGTCACCGTACAACGCCGGTTCCTCGGTCGCCTGGTCCTCGCCAGCGCCATGCTCTTCAGCGCAGCGGCCGTGTTCGTCGCGCCGGCACGCGCCGCCGACGAGACGCCCGATGCCCTCGTGAAGCGCATTTCGAGCGACGTGCTCGACACGATCAAGTCCGACAAGTCGATCAAGGCCGGCGATGTCGACAAGATCATGCTGCTGGTCGACAGCAAGATCATGCCCAACGTCAACTTCCAGCGCATGACGGCGTCGGCGGTCGGTCCGGCCTGGCGCCAGGCCACGCCTGAGCAGCAGAAGCGGTTGCAGGAGGAGTTCAAGACACTGCTGGTCCGCACCTATGCCGGCGCGCTCGACCAGGTCAGCGACCAGAGCGTGACCGTGCGACCCTTCCGCGGTTCGCCCGACGAGAAGGAAGTTCTGGTCCGCACCGAGATCAGGGGAGGCGGCGGCGATCCGGTCCAGCTCGATTACCGTCTGGAGAAGACTTCCGACGCCAGTGGCTGGAAGGTCTACAACCTGAACGTGCTGGGCGTGTGGCTGGTCGATACGTATCGCACCCAGTTCGCGCAGCAGATCAACAGCAAGGGCATCGACGGCCTGATCTCCGCTCTGGCGGCTCGCAACAAGACCAACAACACGAAGAGCTGAGCGTGCTGGTCCTGCCTCCGAAGCTGACGCTCGAGGAAGCACCCGCCTGCATGCGGATGCTGCAGCAGGGGCTGGCGGCGCTGTCCGGTTCGGCGGCCGTCGTCGACGCGAGCGCGTTGACGCGTTTCGATTCGTCGGCGATCGCGGTGCTGCTGGAATGTCGACGCGAGGCGAGTGCCCTGGGCCGCAGCTTCGCGGTCCGTGGCCTGTCCCCGCGGCTGCGGGAACTGGCCTCGCTGTACGGCGTCGCCGGCCTGCTGCCCAGCGCGCCCTGAAGCCACCGTCCGCCGCGCAAGACCCGCCGGCGCCGACTCCTCACCCGACCCCGTAAAATCGCGGGCTCCCATGCCCGCGATCTCGTTCCAGACGGTCTCCAAGACCTATCCCCCCACTTCCCAACAACGCGCCCAGGGCCTCACCGGGCTCAAGGCCGTCGACAACGTCGACTTCCGGATCGAGCAGGGCGAATTCTTCGGACTGCTCGGCCCCAACGGCGCCGGCAAGACCTCGCTGATCAGCATGCTCGCGGGTCTGTCGAGGCCCACGTCGGGTGCGATCTCGGTCCACGGCTTCGATGTCCAGCGCGACTACGCCCAGGCGCGCAGGCACCTGGGCATCGTCCCGCAGGAACTGGTGTTCGACCCGTTCTTCAACGTGCGCGAGTCGCTGCGGATCCAGTCGGGCTACTTCGGCATCAAGAACAACGATGCCTGGATCGACGAGCTGCTGCAGAGTCTCGGGCTCGCGGACAAGGCGGGCGCCAACCTTCGCCAGCTCTCCGGTGGCATGAAGCGCCGGGTGCTGGTCGCGCAGGCGCTGGTCCACAAGCCGCCGGTGATCGTGCTCGACGAGCCGACGGCCGGTGTCGACGTCGAACTCCGCCAGACGCTCTGGCAGTTCGTCGCACGGCTGAACAAGGAAGGCAGCACCGTGCTGCTGACGACGCACTACCTGGAGGAGGCCGAGGCGCTCTGCCACCGGATCGCGATGCTCAAGCAGGGCCGCCTGATCGCGCTCGACCGTACCAGCGACCTGCTGAGATCGGCGGCCAGCAACGTCCTGCGCTTCAAGACCGACGCCAGCTTGCCGGACGACATCGCCCGCCACGCGCGCGTCACCGGCCGCATCGTACAGTTGCCGGCGAAGGACGCCCACGAGGTCGAACGCCTGCTCGCGACGCTGCGGCAGGCCGGCGTGGCCGTCGAGGACGTCGAGATGCGCAAGGCCGACCTGGAGGACGTGTTCATCGACCTGATGGCCGGCGAGCAGATTCCGCTGGAGGTGGCCCGGCCATGATGTTCAATCCCACCGGCTGGCGCGCGCTCCTCTACAAGGAGACGCTGCGTTTCTGGAAGGTCGGCTACCAGACCGTCGGCGCGCCCGTGCTCACCGCGGTGCTCTACCTGATGGTGTTCGGCCACGTGCTGGAGAACCACGTCAAGGTCTACGGCACGGTGAGCTACACCGCGTTCCTGATTCCGGGCCTGGTCATGATGAGCATGCTGCAGAACGCGTTTGCCAACAGCTCGTCGTCGATC
>JAKONL010000617.1 GCA_022701965.1 Burkholderiaceae bacterium
CGAACGCGTCTGTCGAAGGCATCCTCGCGCCTCTTCCACACAGCGACCTTCATCTCGACATGCCTTCCCGAACACCGACTTCCCTCCGCCGCCGCAGCGCGGTCATCGCCGCGGTCTCGCTTGCGGCCGCCTCCTTCCTCGCCGCCGGCGGGGCCGTCCACGCGCAGGAGAAGAAGACCCTGAAGGTCGGCGTCTCCGTGGGCAGCGGAGAGCAGATCTTCGAGGTGGTCAGGAAGGTCGCGGCGCGCGACGGCCTGGCGATCGACGTGATCGTCTTCAACGACTACCAGCTACCGAACGCGGCGCTCGCGGCCGGCGACCTCGACGCCAACGCCTTCCAGCACCAGCCCTTCCTCGACAACCAGAACCGGTCGCGCGGTTTCGACATCGTGCCCGTCGGGCTCACCATCACCGCGCCGCTGGGCTTCTACTCGCGCAAGATCAGGTCGATCGACGCCCTGCCCGACGGTGCCACCGTCGGCATCCAGAACGATCCGTCCAACGGCAACCGCGCCCTGCTGCTGCTGCAGGAAGCGAAGCTCATCACGCTCAAGCCCGAGGCGGTGAAGAACAACACCGCCACGCCGCTCGACGTCGTGGCCAATCCGAAGAAGCTCAGGCTCGTCGCGCTCGACGCGGCGCAGCTGCCGCGCTCGCTCGACGACCTGACCATCGCCTCCATCAACAACGACTACGCCGGCAAGGCCGGCCTGACGCTGGACAAGGACAGCGTGATCCGCGAGTCGCCCAAGGGCCCGTACGCGAACATCATCGCGGTGCGCCGCGCCGACAAGGACAAGCCCTGGGCGCAGCAGCTCGTGAAGGCCTACCAGTCCGCCGAGGTGAGGACCTTCATCGAGACGAAATTCAAGGGCGCGCTGGTTCCGGCCTTCTGAGCGGGAGCCACGACGCCGAGGAGCCGCGATCCGGCGGGCGCACGCATTCCTCGTCGAGCTGCACGCGCTCGACGCCCTAGTCGTCGTCGTTGCCGTGGATCGCCCAGAGCGAGTCGGCCAGCGTCCTGAGGTGCGCCGGCAGGCGCTCGTAGGCGATGGCGGCGTTGGCCCAGACGGTATCGCCGCCGTAGGCGGGAATCGTGATGCCGCGCAGGATCGAGATCTTCGGAAAGGCGTCGACGAAGGTCACGTCGGTGTGCCGGGAGTCGGCGCGGCCACCGCCCTTGGAGGCGTCGAACTCGAACAGCTTCGTGGCGCCGGGCGCCGGCACGGCCGGACGCGCAGGTCGCCGATGGTGGTGTCGATGGAGGGGGCGGCGGACGGGCTCATCGCGGGGCAACGCTCCGCTGCGTGCGCAGTCCTGCCGTCGCCATGCGCATCCGGCGCAGGACGCGCACGGGCACGTACCCGTGCGGCGCACGGCGCTCGACTTCACGCGCGGAGGCCGGCGGGACACGCCAGGCGGACGCCGTCCTGGCGATCACGCAGCGTGCATGCTCGGCCGGCGTGGCCGGCCGGCCGGCGGCAGGAGACGGCTTCGCGCCCGGGGTCATGCGTTCAATCGCGGCGATGGCCGGCCGAGGTCCGGCACGTGGCCGTGCGCATGCGCCGACATCGGAGCGAGGAAGCCGACGACCAGCGCAATGGCGCACACCAGCAGCGTGCAGAGCGCGAGATCGCGCAGCGGATGCCAGACGGAGGCGGCCGGGGGCTCGGACACGAAGTCCTCGACGGGGGCTGGGCGCATGGGGGTCCTGGTGTCGGGTTGGCAGACCCGTTGGATTCTGGGCACGGGCCCGGCGTCATCCAACGAAGCAAAGCGACTTTGCAGATTCGTTTTCCGTTGGTTCCGGCGCCGCGCGCTCTCTCGCGCAGCTCAGACGATTTCCTTATTTGGAAGCAACGATTCGGTCGTTCCGGTTTGGAGAACGGGCCCGCAGAATCGGCCGCCGGATGCCCTCGCGGCATCGCCCTCTCCCTCGCCTCCTGGTCCCCATGAACTTCCAACAGCTGCGCTCCGTGCGCGAGACCGTCCGTTGCGGCTTCAACCTCACCGAAGCCGCGCATGCTCTTCACACTTCCCAGCCCGGCGTCAGCCGGCAGATCCGCGAGCTCGAGGACGAGCTCGGCATCGAACTGTTCGCGCGCCTGGGCAAGCGGCTCACCGGACTTACCGCGCCGGGCGACCACCTGCTTCCGATCATCGAGCGCGTGCTGCTGGAGACCCACAACCTGCGCCAGGCCGGCCGCGAATTCCTCGCGCAGGAGGAAGGACTGCTGTCGATCGCCGCGACCCACTCGCAGGCCCGCTACGCGCTGCCGATCGCGGTGCAGGAATTCCGCGGCCGGTTTCCCGGCGTGCAGCTGCACCTGCGCCAGGGCTCGCCCAAGCAGGTCGCGCAGATGCTGCTCGACGGCGAGGCCGATGTCGGCATCGCCACCGAGGCGCTCGGCGACTATCCGCAGCTCGTGGCCCTGCCCTGCTTCCGCTGGACCCACTCGCTGATCGCACCGCCGGGCCACCCGCTGCTCGAAGGGCCGCTGACGATCGAGCGCGTGGCCGCGTATCCGCTGGTGACCTACGACGCGGGTTTCACGGGGCGCACGCGCATCGACGAGGCCTTCGCCCGGGCCGGCCTCGCGCCCGACTTCGCCATCACCGCGATGGACGCGGACGTCATCAAGACCTATGTCGAGCTCGGCATGGGCGTGGGCATCGTCGCGGGCATCGCCTTCGAGGCCGAGCGCGACGTGCGGCTGCGCGCGGTGGACGCCGGGCACCTCTTCGGCATCCACCTGACCAAGCTCGCGGTGCGCCGCGGCGTCTTCCTGCGCACCTTCATCTACGCCTTCATCGAGGCCTTCGCGCCGACGCTGGACCGCGCCACCGTCGAGGCCGCGCTCGGCGGCGGCGATGTCGACGACGACGACGAGGGCACCCCACGTACCTCCGGTACCTCCCGCACTTCCTTCGACGCCCCCGACCACGCCCTTCCCGATTCCCATGACCGCCGCACCGTCCTCCAGCCAGCTTGACCTCCGCTTCCGACCCATCTTCGAGCGCATCGCGCAGGGCGCGGTGCAGCGCGAGAGCGACCGCACCCTGGCCTACGAAGCCGTGGGCTGGCTGCGCGACGCGGGCTTCGGCGCGCTGCGCGTGCCGCTGTCCGAAGGCGGGCTGGGCGCCTCCGTCGAGCAGCTGTTCGACCTGCTGATCGATCTCGGCGAGGCCGATTCCAACTTGCCGCAGATCCTGCGCGCGCACTTCGGCTTCGTCGACCGGCTGTTCGCCGAGGTCGAGCCCGCGGCACGCGGCCCGTGGCTGCGGCGCGCTGCCGACGGCGCGATCTTCGGCAACGCCACGACCGAGCTGGGCCACGGCGCGCTCGGCACCCTGAAGACCACGGTGCGCCGCGAGGGCGATCACTGGGTGCTGGACGGCGACAAGTTCTACAGCACCGGGACGCTGTACGCGGACTGGATCGGCGTCGCAGCGCAGCGTGTCGACGAAGCGGGCGAGGCCGCCGAGCGCGTGCTGG
>JAKONL010000622.1 GCA_022701965.1 Burkholderiaceae bacterium
CGCGGATGAGCCCTCGGCACTGAAGCGGCCGCAGCGCTGTCAGCCGCCGCGCCGGCGCTTCTTCTTTGCGACGGCGGTCCCCGCATCGATGTCGGCGTCGGCGTCCGACTGCCTGAGCTCGGCCACCAGCCAGTCCTCCATCGCATCGACCTCGGTCGCCGAGCCCTGCCTGGGGCCGATCCAGAGAACGATCTTGTTGGGACCGCGGACGAAGCCGAACGGCGCGACCAGCGCGCCGGCCTTGAGGTCGTCGAGGACGAGCATGCGCGGGACGTTCGCCAGGCCCAGCCCGCACTTCGCCGCCTGGATCAGCAGGTAGAAGTGCTCGAAGGCGTCGGCGACCGGCAGTTCCCTGTCGGGCTGGCCTGCGGCCTTGAGCCACTCGGCCCATGCCGCGGGCCGCGTGCGCGAGACGAGCAGGCGGGCGGCGTCGAGGTCGCCGACCGACTGCAGCCTGTTCGCCTGCATGTACTCGGCCGAGCACACCGGCCCGACCCACTCGTCGGTCACCTCGGTGACGATCGCGTCCCTGGGCGGTTCGAAGGCAGAGAGCCGGATCGCGACGGCGATGTGGTCGCGCGCGAAGTCGATCGCGCCGTGGCTCATGTTGAAGCGGATGTCGACGGCCGGATGCGCCTTCTGGAAGCGCGCGATCCGCGGCAGCAGCCAGTACATCATGATGGATTCGGAGCACGACAGCGTGAGCGGGCCCGCCTGCAGCTGGTCGATGCTGGCCTGGATCAGCGTGAAGGCGGACGACAGTCCCTCGGCCAGGCGCGCGCCCTGCGGCGTGGCGTCGGTGGCGTGCGCGTTGCGGTGCAGGAGCGCCATGCCGAGCGTCGATTCCAGCGCGCGGACGTGGCGGCTGATGGCGCCGTGGGTCACCGACAGCTCGGCGGCGGCGGCCGAGAAGCTGCGCAGGCGCGCCGTCGCCTCGAAGGCGCGCAGGGCGTTGAGGGAGGGTCGGGGCGGCCGGGTCACGGGGGTGGGGAGCGGGTCGGCAAGGGAGTGGGGCGTGCTACGGGTTTTCCCCGTGCGTGTGTGAGTTTTTCGCACGTCATCGGGAAATCATATCGTTTGCCGTCAGTGGACGTCGACCCTATTCTTGCGTCCGCCGACGACACCACGCCTATGAATACTCACACGACAGCCCCCGAACCGACATCCGCGAAGCCCGCCCGCAGGGAATTCACCGCCCGCTACGTCGTGGAGAGTTCGGTGCCCATGGAGCGCGCGGCGGAGACCATCGCCGGCGAGCAGTCCAGTGGCACGTTCCTGCCATTGCCCGGCGAGACGGACGAACTGAAGGCGCGGTCCCGCGCGCGCGTCGTGCAGATCGTGCCGCTCGCTCCGGTCGACACGCCGTCCCTGCCCAGCGCCTACGTCGAGCGGCGCGGTCATCGCGGCGCGTTCGAACGCGCCGAGGTCGAGATCGCCTTCCCGGTCGACAACGTCGGCGCCAACCTGTCGTCGCTGCTGGCGACGGTCGCGGGCAATCTCTTCGAGCTGGGCGAGGTGACCGGGCTGCGACTGCTCGACATCGACCTGCCCGACGACTACGCGGCGCAGTTCCCGGGGCCGAAGTTCGGCATCGAGGGAACGCGCCGACTCGCCGGCGTGCACGGCCGGCCGCTCATCGGCACCATCGTCAAGCCGAGCATCGGGCTGACGCCGGGCCAGACGGCCGAGATGGTCGACGCGCTCTGCGCCGCGGACATCGACTTCATCAAGGACGACGAACTCCTCGCCGATCCGCCCTATGCACCTTTCGACGAGCGGCTCAAGGCGGTGATGCCGGTGCTGCTGCGCCACGCCGACCGCATCGGACGCATGCCGATGTACGCGATCAACATCTCCGGGAGCATCGAGCAGATGCTGCGCCGGCACGACGCGGTCCTCGAAGCGGGCGGCACCTGCGTCATGGTGAGCGTCAACTGGACGGGTTTCGGCGCCGTCGAGCATCTGCGGCGGCACACGCAGCTGCCCCTGCACGCGCATCGCAACGGCTGGGGCGCGATGACCCGTCATGCGCCGCTGGGCTTCTCGTTCACGGCCTACCAGAAGTTCTGGCGCCTCGCGGGTGTCGACCAGCTGCACGTCAACGGCGTGCGCAGCAAGTTCTGGGAGCCGGACGATTCGGTGATCGCCTCCGCGCGCGCGTGCCTCGCGCCGTTCGCCGGGGTGCGGCCGATCATGCCGGTGTTCTCGTCGGGCCAGTGGGCGGGGCAGGCGCCGGACCTCTTCGAAAAACTGGGCTCGACGGACCTGATGCACCTGGCCGGCGGCGGCATCCTGGGGCATCCCGGCGGCATCGCGGCGGGTGTGGCCAGCATGCGCCAGGGCTGGGAGGCCGCGGTCGCGGGCCGCAGCCTTGCGGACTACGCGCGCGGACGGCTGCCGCTGCAGCAGGCGCTGACCCAGTTCGAGGGCCAGTGACATGACGGTGCACGGCGATTCCGGGCCGCTCCGGCTGGCGTTCTACGGCGACGATTTCACCGGCTCGACCGATGCGCTCGAGGTGCTGGCGTTCGCGGGCCTGCGCTGCGCGCTGTTCCTGGACGCGCCCACGCCCGCGGCGCTGCGGGCGCTGGGGAACTACGACGCGATCGGCATCGCGGGCCACAGCCGCGGCATGTCGCCGGCGGAGATGGACGAGACCCTGCCGGGCCTCTTCGCGGCGCTGCGCGAGCTCGATGCGCCCCTGGTGCACTACAAGGTCTGCTCGACCTTCGACAGCTCGCCGGCCATCGGCAACATCGCCCACGTCGTCCACCTCGGGCGGCAGGTGTTCGGCGATGCGACGGTGCCGGTCGTCGCGGGCACTCCGATGCTGGGCCGCTACTGCGCCTTCGGCAACCTGTTCGCCCGCTCCGGCACCGACGGCCGGACCTACCGCATCGACCGCCATCCGATCATGAGCGTGCATCCGGTGACCCCCATGCACGAAGGCGATCTGGCCGCCCACCTGCGGCTGCAGGCGCCGCTCGAGATCGAGAATTTCGCGCTGCCGTTTTTCGAACTCGACGCGAGCGTGCGGCAGGAGTCGGTGGAGGCCAGCCGGGCGCAGGCGATGCTCTTCGACGCGACGACCCCGGCGCACCTGACGGAGGTCGGACGCCTGCTCGAGCACCGTGCGTCCGGGCGCCGGAGCACCTTCGTGGTCGGCTCCTCCGGGGTCGAGTACGCGCTCACGCAGCACTGGCGCGCGGCGGGGCGTCTGCCGGCCGCATCGTCCGAGGTCGGCGTCGTCGAGGCGAGGCGCCAGGTGCTGGCCGTCTCGGGCAGCGCTTCGGCCCTGTCCGCGCTGCAGATCGACGCGGCGGTCGCGGCGGGTTTCGAGGACGTCGCGGTCGACGCGTCCGCCCTGGTAGACGACGCCCGCTGGCCTGCCGAATCGCAGCGGATCCGCACGCGGGTGACCGGCCTGCTGCGCGACGGCCGCAGCGTCGTCGTGCACACGGCGCGCGGGCCCGGCGACGCACGCATCCGCTCGATGATCGACTCGCTCGTGGCGCGCGGCGACACGCGGGAGCGGGCGCGCCACGAGGGCGGCCGCCTGCTGGGCGACCGGCTGGGCGAGATCGTGGCGGCGATCCTGGTCGAGGTCCCGCAGCGCCGCCTCGTGCTCTCCGGTGGCGACACGTCGAGCCAGATCATGCGCACGCTGGCGCCCGCGGCGCTGGAGATCGCCGCCCGTCTCGCACCGGGCGCGCCGCTCTGCCGGGTCGTCTCCGACCGGCCGCACCTCTCGGGGCTCGAGGTCGCGCTCAAGGGCGGCCAGATGGGCGGCCCGAACTATTTCGTCGAATCGCTGCACGGCGTCGCGTAGATCGCGCCGCCGCCGCAACCCACTACAACTCTAGGAGACAGTCATGCCATCGCTCAATCGCCGCAGCGCGGTGCTCGCAACCCTGGCCGCCGCGGCGGTGCCCTCGTTCCTGGTCGGCCGCTCCGCCCGCGCCGCCGAATTCACCTACCGCTTCGGCACCAACGTGCCCGCGGGGCATCCGCTGAACGTCCGCGCCAACGAGGCCGCGGAGCGGATCGCCAAGGAGACCGAGGGCC